>NZ_LZZU01000055.1:0-255964 GCF_014170355.1 Cupriavidus sp. UME77 | reverse complement strand
CGTCTCCAGTTCCTCTCGCGCAAGTTTGTCCAGGTTGGGGGTAAAGTGAATTGAAAAGTGGACCGGCACCTCGGCTACCCTGCTGCGGTCCTCGCGGAAATCGGCGGGGTCACCGTTGGTATAAAGTCGCATCGCCACTCTGGGGAACTGAGGGTGCTCAAAGCGATAGCGGTTGCCAACCGTGCCCGGGATTGGCTCAATCTTCCAGGTCTCCCCGAACACTGCCTGAACCTGGGCCAGCGGTATATCATCCCGTAATAGCCGCATGGCAGCCTGCAATATCTCCTGCACAACCTTCCGCTGCTGATCGTTGTAGCCTTCAGCCATGATTGTGGTTCCCATCGGGGCGGGTGGCATCGGAGAACTCTCTTGTGCAAGTGCCTGGGTTGTGCAGCAAAGGAATACCATCGCGACTATCCCAGTACGCCTGAACTGCCGCGCCGCAAATGAACGCATCGTCTTCGTGGAGTTGCGCGCGATAACCTGTGTCATGGTTCACCATGGTGTCAACATTGATGGAAACGCCGCCAGCGCCGACGGTCTGCAGCAGGTCGTAGGCAAACTGCCGCGCCCGTTGCAACTCGGCGTCATAAAATTCGTCGCCAAACAGCGGCACCCCCGGATTCCTGGCCTTGTAGTCCAACCGGCCTTGCCGCAGTCCCGCCAGCATCCAGTGGTAGTGCCCGACCAGCATGCGGTGCAGGCCCCGCAGCACCAGCGTGTCCTGGGGCACTGGCTGCTTGCCGGCAAGTTTGAAGACGCCCTTATGGAAATACTCCTCGTAGAACTCCTGCATGTGCGGCACACGTGCATAGTCCTGCGGGAACTGTTGCAGCAGGGCCGCCAGCCAGAACTCCTGCTGGCAATGCCGGGCCTCGTGATAGAGGTTCTCAGCCAGCAGCTTCAGTTTGGCATCCAGATGGTCGCTACCAGCCTTGCCCCGGGCCGCCAGCACGTCCTCGATCGTCTTGCGCGTAATCACAATCTGCCACGGAAGCCGCACAAAACCCCCATTGGCGGTTGCGACCAGATTCAGTGTTTTCTGTTCGTCATCATTGACGATGCGGATCGCGGGCAGGGCACCGCTCGGCTCCTTGTCATCCGCCGGGTTAGCAGGCAATCCAAACGGTCCACTTTGCAGCGCAGCATGGATGAGGGGCTGAACCCGACTCACGATGGCATCCACCTGGCGTTCCGACAAGGGCCATTGCATTGCCCCCCAATCAATGCCCTGCAGCACCGGCTTGATCGCCTCGGTGTAAGTCTTGGCCACCGGATAGACCACATCACGGCGCAGTGGCCGGTTGCTCTCGCCCGGCTTGCCGGTCGCGGGATCCGTGGCGATCTCGCAAAATCGCAGCCCGTAGTTGTGCGGATCACAAGTGGCAAGCATCGGCAGCTTGTTTTCGCTGGTCGGCTCGCGCTCGGCCTTCTCGGCAGTCTTGCCGCCCACCCTGGTCGAACGCCGCGCCGGATTCGGCGCGCCGGGATACACACGCTCTGCATCTTTCATCAGCATTGGCTGATGCACCGCCACCACCTTGCCCGGCTCGCTGGCCGACAGAATCGCCAGTGTCGCGATCTGGGCCACGGCGGCGCTTGCCAGCTCGGTTTCCCCAAGCGCATTGGTGACGCCAGCGATCACGCGGCCATCGTCCAGCGTGATGCGGTAAGGTTGTTCCGGCAGCGTCAGCCCGGTCCCGAGTTCGGCCAGCACGAAGTGCTCGACCACCGTGGGCGCCTGCTGCGGCAGGAGCGGCTTGGCCTGTCCGATGGACCGCGGCCCAGGCATGCCGTGTATGCCTGCGTGCGCCTTCCAACTGCCCGGCGTGCCGTGCTCAATGCCGCTGGCATTGATGCGTAAGTAGCTGTCGCCGCCATTGACCAGGATCTCCTTGGCGGCGATGATCTCGACCCGCTCCATGGTGCCGATGAGCTTCAGTACCTTCTGCGCGATGAGCTCGATGTCATCGCTCTGCGCCTGGATCTCGATCTTGCCCTTGGCCGCGAACAGGCGCAGGCCGCCCTGGCGCGCGAACAGCACGATCTTCTCCACGGCGCTGGCCAGCAGGCTCTTGCCGGTGGCGATCGACAGGTGTTGCCCCGTGGTCAGCGCCGTATGCCGCTCGCTGTGCAGGTGGATATCTTCGGCCGCGGTGGCGGCGATGCCGGCGGGGCTGGCCACTATCAGATGCGGTGCGGCGAACTCACCCTGCTCGCCGCTCCCCTTCAGGGTGTCGTGCTGCCCCTGCAGGGCCTTGGCTACGTCGAGCTGCTGGCCCTCCTGCGCGCGCAGATGCTCGGCCGCGTCGCCCAGCGATTGCTGGAGGTCATGGCCGCTGGCCAGCCGCTGCACGGTCTCGGACACATCCTTGTGATGGCCCGCGGCATTGGGCCGGGCCTCGGTGCTGATCAGCAGGCCAGCGCCGCCACGCACCGCGCCCCAGCCGTCGGTACGCAGCTCGAAGCCCTCGCCGCGCTTGTCCTTGCGCCCCTCAGCCTCAACGATGTGCACGATATAACCCATGCTGAGCATCGAGGCCTGGTGGTCGCTGCCGATCTGCGTCTGGATCTCGCCCGGCGTGTCATCCTGAACGAAGGTGTTATGCCGCTCGCCGAACAGTTCCTTGCTCCGAAAGCCAGACAGCGCGTGCTGGCCGGGCAGGATCCACGGCGTCAGATTGACCCGGTTCGGCATCCGGCCGGTAATGATCGGGCAGTCCGGGTCGCCGTGGGTGAAGCCGATGATCACCTCCTGACCGATGCGCGGAAGATGGCTGGCGCCAAACTGGTCGCCCTGCCAGGCCTGGGATACCCGCACCCAGCAGGAACTGTTGGCGTCGCGCTGGCCGACACGGTCCCAGTGCAGCTGAATCTTGACCCGCCCGTACTCATCGATCCACACCTGTTCCTTCTCTGGGCCAACCACGGTGGCGGTCTGCGGCCCGTGGACGCGTGGCTTGGGCTGGGTGCGTTCCGGGCGGAAGATCTCCGCCGTGGACTGCGCCTGGAACGCAACCTCGCAGCGCCACTGCTGGCCGTGCCCCGAGGCCACGGCCACGTCTTCGATTTCCAGCGTCGTGCCGAACACCAGGTATTCCCGGTTGGCGGCGGTTTGCGCAAAGCCTTGGAGCGTGAAGGTGCAGCCTGGCACCACCGCGCGCACGTTGCCCTGGCCGTGGACGCGGCTGCCGTGCTGGCGGATCGCCTCCATGCGGATGCGGGCGAGCATGTCGCCCTCGCACCACGGATCATTGCCGGTGGCCGGCTGGGCATGGTCGCCGGGATACTCGTAAATTTCACCCTCGGCGTGCGCCGTGTCGCGCGGGTCATGGGCGCCCACCGACAGGTCTGCACGCGGCTTGACGAAGTCGTAGTCGGTGCTGGTCCATTTGCCCGACACCAGCTGGTCCTGCACGTGGAAGTCGTACAGGTGCTCGGCATCGGCCCGGTCCGAGGAGCGGCGCCAGGTGAGCGTGTGATACGCCGGACTGGTGAAGCGGCGAAAGGCGCTGTTGCCATCGGTCAGCACCAGGCGGTGATGCCTGCCCGAGTGTTCGAAGAAATATGAGATCCCCCACTCCTGGGTCAAGCGCTGGAAGAAGGCGAAATCGCTCTCGCCGTATTGCACCTGGTATTCGCGCACGGGATAGCGGGCGACATCGAGGCGGTTCTCGACCGGGAAGGTGTAGTCGCCCAGCAGATCCTGCAGGATCTCAACCACCGTCTTCTGCTGGAAGATCTTGAAGTCGGTGGTGAGCGTGGCGAGGAATAGCCACGGCCGCAGCGTGAGACGGTAGACAAAGTGGTGCCCCTCGGCAATCGGCCCTTCGACCTGGGTCACGATGCCGGTGATCTCGCGGGTGCCGGCGCCCACGTGGCCGGCCAGGCCGCTACCGGCGCCGTCGAGTTCGATCTCGAGCGTCAGCTCCTTGCCCTGCATCGCGGGCAGGTCCAGATTGGCGGCGGGCCCGTACAGACGAGGGAGCGCATCCGGAGTCTTGAGGTCGACCGTGTAGGTGAACAGGTCATTCAGGCCCTCGGCGCCCTGCACGCGGGCGACGGTCAGGGCGACCTGACCCAGGATTTCGGGCAAACCGTCACCACGAATCGTGACAGTACGGTTGGACAGGAACGGCGGGCGGTTGCCCATAGGCGGCACTCCGGCGGGGTGAAGGGGCCCACGAGTGGCACATGCAGCGAATGCTGTATGGCGCGGGGTAGCCAATCAGGCTACCGTGAAATGTGCCGAATAAGTGTCAAAAATTGTGACGTCGGATGCGAGCGGGAGCATTTTCGGAAAAATCCGAAAAGGAGCGAGTGGGAACCCTGCCTTGCTCGGCGTGGGCAGGTCCTGCGAATAGGCAGTCACGAATCCACGCTTCCGGCATACGTTCCAGATTCAGCTTGAAATCGCCGAAACGTTTGATGTGGCTGGTGAGATAGGGGCTCAGAAATTCAATATCGGCCACATCGACCGGGGTAGCCAAACTCGGCATCCGGATCCAGGCCGGCGCTGGCGCGCACGTGGTCGATCACGGCCGTCGGTATGCCATCCAAGTTGGGGAAATAATGCAGTTGCTGGAAGACCTTCAGCAACACAAGCGAGCCAAGGCGCAGCCCCTGGCCTCGGGTTGAACGGGTGGCCCAGTCCAACTCCTCGGCATTAGGCGTGTAGCACGCCAGCAGGCTCTTGCCGGTGGCAATGGACAGGTGTTCCCCGGTGGTCAGCGCCGTATGCCGCTCGCCGAACAGTTGACGCCGACCATGTAGGAATGGCGGATTCCAGCGAGGAAGGAAGCAGCGCCAGCACGCACCTCTCATTCACCTACCCAGGTCCACAGTACCCGTGCTTCCTCTGACGGCGGAGAAATGCCGACACTCAGCATCGGCTGGCCCTTCTGAACCCGCTGGGCGCGCATGTCCTTGCTCAGGAAGTAATCCGCGCCCGGCACATCGTGCGGAATCTTGGGCAGCCACAAGCCGGATCGTGGCGCAGGTTGCCGGCTACGACATTGCGGTACCCGCTGCGCACGCTGCATTTTCTCTTCCGGCGTCATGTAAGCCCGGAGCATGGTGACGGTGCCCAGGTACTTGGCCTCGCTATCCGCCCGCGGATCGATATTCGAATATTCCTGATCCTTGAAGAACGACAGATACACACTGACCGGATAACAGGACACAAGATCCATGCCGGCATGATAGTGGAAATCGATAAATATTGCAGGGTCGATATTGAAGGTGACGTAGTTGGAGGCGCGCTGCAAACCGAGTCGTTTCTCAAGATCCTGCTTGCTGACACCAATCATATATCCTCCGCTAATGGTCACGCTATCTACCGACTCCGATGATCCATCTTTAGTTCTTGTAAAACCAATATCAAAGGAAATATCACTAAGATCCGGGCGAGTGTATATGTATGCGTTGTCATGTGTGCTGTAGTAAATTTGTTTCCCAAAAATATTCTTGACTTCCTCAAATGGCACGTCATCCCGCAACAACCGCATGGCCGTTTCCGCAATCTTCAGATACAGAGCGGCCTGCTCGGGCGTCAACGTCTTCACGTCTTCTAGATTCGGCTCATGGACAAGCGGCTTGCCGCACCATGGCGACGAGTTATAGTTACAGCCTGGCATCGGGTCTTTCTCCGTCCTTGAGATCGTAGAACTGGTTGCAGCGGTCGGGCTCAGGCAAAGCACGCCCAAACCACTGCTGACAAACCACGAAGTCGCAAGCAAACGCATCGTCTTCCCAGGGGCGCAAGCGGTAGCCCAGCCCCCGGTCAGGAAGTTTCTTATAGTCGATTGGTCTGCCATTTCTGCCCACATGTAAGAGAAGGTCTGCCACTTGCTGTTCGCAAACAGCCAGCTCGTGCTCATATTCGGCAACTCGCTGAGATGGCGCGTCACGTTGATTTTTCAGGGTGCTCAGTTGCAGGTGCAGCAAGGCATAGTAGTAGCTGATTACCAGGCGCTTGATGGCGATACGCGCCGTTGGTTCCTCAGGGACGGGGGTCGCCACCACCACGGGGCGCAATTCCTCCTGATATATTGCGGGAAACACCTCCGGCATGAGTGTGAGCCCCGGATAATCGCCCGGAAACTGCTTCACCATGGCCAGCATCCAGAAGAACTGCTGCGCGTGCCTGACCTCGTGATAGATGGTGGTGGCCAGCAGACATAGCTTCATATCGCGGCTACTGGGCTCCTGGGATTCGCAAATTTCCCGGATGAGCGACGGGTTCATTAGAAACGTCCAGGGATCGCATTTCTGAACCCCAGCTGCCGGCGTCGTTGTCTTTTCGCCCATAAAACCAATGACCGGCATCGCGCCGCCCTGCTTTGGATAACCTTTGGGCAATCCAAAGGCCGTCGCTTGCAGAGCGGTTTCCACGACGGGCCGAATCGCATCGGCAAATGCCTTTTTCAGGCCGTCATTCATCGGCCAAGCCATCTTAACGCCAGTTGGCTTTGCCTTTGCCTTGAGAGCGCCCCGTCCAAGCGGAGTAAACGATTCCTTTACCCCATGAATCGCTGGCCATTCGATGCCATAGGTCAGCAATGCCTGCATCGCGTCGGTATAAGCCTGCGCGACGGGGTAGTGGTACTTGTGCATGCTGCCATCGGTCGCTGGCTCGGCCAGGCGCATGCCAAAGGTGTACGGCTCGCACAGTGCATAGACTGGCGGCCGCCCCAGGGACGTTGGGGCGTCGCTGTCGAGCAGCACCTGCCTGCCACCAACCGTCTGCTTCAGCTTGCGCTCGGCGGGGGACCGCTTTTCGGATTCCAGTGAGGGCGTACTCATGTTCGGGTCAACACCATTTTGGTTTGTACAGCGATAACGCTGTTGGGATCGGTATTGCGCAGGATCTCGATCTTGGCAATCTCATAGGCGTTACTCGTCGCGAGTTCTGTCTCTCCCTTGTCATTGGTGATGACCTCAATCATTTGCCACGCTGGCATGGCTTTCGGCTAATCGCCGCGGTTGACCGTGCTGACGGCGTGCGCGGTGCGGCTAGCAATGGAGGGCGTCGATTGATATCGGACAAGTACGAATTTCGATGCGGTGAAGGTGCCCCGTTTGGGGGAAAGTAGTTAAAGTCCGGCTACGATGCGGCGGATGGCGGGAATGCCGTCGATCTCAAGGGCGCAGCCAGTGCCAGCCTGCCAGACGCAGCCATGGCTGCCGCCGCGCAGCAGGATCGGCGGCCAGTCGTCACGCATCTCGGCCGGTCCGGCCAGACTGCCGCCCAGCAAATCGCCCAGAGCAGCCTGATTGCGGGCATCCGCCAGCCGCTTGATTGACACGCTGAGACGATCCCGCCAGCCAGGCCGATGTTCGGCCCACAGCGCATCGACGGCGGTGGCCAGGCCCGTGAGGTCAGGCCGGCGAGTGTGATCGTGGACCAGTTGTGCCAGGTCGGCGAGCCAGTGCGCCGGTGCGGACAGGAGCTGCTCGGCCCATTGGGCGCTAACGGCCTGCCAAGCCACCAGTGGGTAGCGGCGGCCAACCCGGTCGCGGGAGCCGGCAAGGATACCAATCAGGTAGCTGCCGTCGCTCGGGAACTGCAGGCCACGCGGCCGCAGGATGAAATAGCAAGGCTCGGCCGTGCGCAGCCTGGAATGGCTCGCAAGGCTGGGCGGCGTCAGATGCAGCCAGTGGGGCGGGTGGCCGACCAACGACAGCTCAGGCTTGCTCGCCGGAGCGTCGCCCTCCCCATGGTCGAACCAGGTGCGCCACATTTCCACTTGGTCCAGCGGGGCATTGTGGCGAACAAAGTCTCCCAGGGCCGGCAGCTTGCCGAAGATCGACGGCGCCGTGATCACCCTGACCTCCCTGGACACTGAAAGCCCTGCAGCAAACCGGTCGTCCACGGATTGGCGAGGCTGCCGGTATTGATGTCCAGCTTCGCCTTGCGGCCATCGAAGTCATACTCGGCCATGAAATGGCTGGCGGTGGCCGAGCCGGCGAGCTTGCCCTTGGCGATGACGCGCATCAAGGCCCATGGACCGTCAGCGGTCAGCGTCGAGGTATCCGGGCGGATGCGGGGGCTGGCGGTGATCTGCGCCCCCTGCCCGCCGCGCGGACCGGGCCAGATAACCTTGAGCGGAATGACCGGGCCATGTACGTAGCGCTGACTCTGCCCATCGAAGTCCATGTTCAGCTCGACGATCTCGGGATCGAGCTCCACGACCTTCAGATCGACCTTCCAGGCCATCTTCTTCGCACCCGGATCACGGAAGAACACCTCCCGGATTTCCTTGGCGCGCTGGAACGGCACCAGGCTCGGCCCGACGATCGGCGGCACGTCCGGCGCGGTCAGCTTGTACCGCCATGGCGAGATAGTGGTATCCACGTGGGGGGCCAACACCTTCTGGAAGAAGTCGTCCAGCACACCGCCGGTTGCGAAGGCGCGTGCAAAATCCTCCGGATCCACATCCTGCATCGAGGTCGGCGTGAACGGATACTTGCCGTCTATGGCACTGCGGCAGCTTTCGCCGATCACGGCGTCCATCTGCGCAATCAGGATGTCGCCGATGCCCTTGTTGACATCACGGGTGCCCTGCACCACCAAGTCGGCCAACACCGCCTTGAACGGTGCCGGCAGTTTAGCTGCCTCCATACGCAATTGCGCCCCGGCATCCGCCGGCGGCGGCAGATTGCGGGTGTTCAGCGCATTGTTGGCCACCACCAGACTGGTGTAGTAGGCGTTGACCATGCCCGCGATCGCGTCCAGCTGTGGCTTGCCGGCAGCGGCCTGCGCGCCCGGGGTTGCCGCATCGGCCTGGCCGGTGACCACTTCACGCAGGGCGGCGAAGCGGTTGTCGACCACCTCCCGCTCCTGCCGGGCTTCGGCGCGCGCGGTCAGTGCGTTGACCTTCTCCGTCTTCTTATCTAGCGCGGACAACGCCTTCTCCACCAGGGACTTGTCCTCGGGATCGAGCGGACGGCTCAGCGTGGTTTCTTGCACCGCCGCCCGGCCCAGCCGGGCCAGCGGGGAGTCCGGCGCGGCGAAGTTGCGCAGAATCTCCAGGTCGAAGGCCAGGTTGTTGCCGGTCACGGTGCGGATGTCGCCCAGGAATTTCTCCCAGCGCTGGGCATATTCGTCGAGGTACAGGCGGCGGATCTCGCGCGTCAGGGGATCGATGCCGGTCAGCTTACCGGCGGCATCCTCAAGCGTTTTTTTTTGAGCGCTGAGCCCGACTCCCCGGCCCATCACCCAGGCGTCGATAGCCTGGGCCTTGCCAACGAACTCCGACAGGCGCGTGTTGAATAGGTCGTGGTAGCCGGCGTAGGTGAACAGGCCCGGGATACCCCGCTCCAGCGGCTCACCGCTCGCGCGGGTGAAGACTGTGCCGGCCTGAGGCCCCACCGCGCGCACCAGCGTGAAATCCTGCGGCGCCTCCTCCATCATGGCCGCCTTGGCGCGGTCATACAGGCGTTCGATTGAGGTATTGCCGTCCAGCAGATCGCGCGCCGAGCGGATCAGCGCCTCGTTCTTGGCATACGGCGACAATACAGGGCGATTGCCGTCCAGCAGGTTGTCCAGGTGTTCGAGCACCGCCACCCGGCCACCGAAGGCATCGGCCCCGTTGCCCGTCGCCCAGTCGCTCTGCACCCAGCTACGTACGTCGGACGCGCTGAACTTGTCCTTATCGTGCAGCATCAGGTAGACCCGCAGGGTGTCGTAGGTCTGCTTGGCGTCGCGCTGATTGACCGCAGTTGACAGGAGCGCTTCGACCCGGCGCACCAGGTAGGGCACCAGCAGGTTGTCCTGCAGCTTGATGTGGGTGAGCGTCGCTGCGTCCAGCACCGGCGGCACGCTGTAGAACCCGTAGCGCCAGTCGGCGGACGGATCGACCAGATTCAGGCCAGGGTAGACAGGCAGGTCGCGGGCGGCCGCCAGAACCTCGGGCATCGCATCCGGCTGCGGTTTCTTGTAGAACGCAGTCACCGTCGCAGCCAGCGCCTTGGCCTTTTCCTGCACCAAGTCCAGATAGCTGCGGTTGTGGCCAAAGCTCGTATAGAGCGCCCCGGCCAACCACAGGAAGATCACCAGCGCCAGCGCATGCCCGAGCAGGCGCAGCAACCGGAAGCGGTACTCCCAGCGCAAGTTCGGCTTCACCAGGTGCGCCTCGGGCACGATGATGCATTTGAATACGTCCTGCAAGAAAAAGCTACGGCTGCCCATTGACTGCGCGACTGCCTCTTCACCGGCCATCTGTGTTCCAGTGGGCAAAAGGTGCTCCGGCGCCTCCATCATCTCCCCCTGATCCCGGCCAAGCCGTCTCAGCACGGTCTCGTGGTCGGCGACTACGGTGGCCGCAGTCTGGGCGGCACTGGTGAAATACACCCCGCGCAGCATATTCGCGCGCTCGGTATCGTCGAAACGCGACCCGAGGAAGATCTGCGAGAGCATATCGACGATCGGCTCGGTCAGGCTCGCGAATTCCTGGGGCAGTGCGAACAGAGCCTTGCGCCGGTCTGGGGCATATTCCTCGTACAGGCGCGCATCGAGCCCTCCCTGTAGCCTGTCGATGAGAAGCGCCATTTCCGAGCGGCAGTGCTGCGCGAACGGCACGGGAGCTTCGCCACGTTTCGGCTTCTTCTGCGCATAGGGGAACGTAAAGCCCCAAGGCTGCGCCCGCCCCTCGCTGCTCAGGTACTGGAAATACGCACTGAAGCCGGCCAGCTGATCGAGCTTGGTGACCATGACATAGATTGGGAACTGGACGCCCAATTCCTTGCGCAGGTCGGCGAGTCGGGCGCGCAAGCTGGCTGCCTCGCGTACCCGTTCGTCCGGCGTTTGCGTAAGCAGATCCTCCACGCTGATGGTGAGCACCGCGCCATTGATGGGCGCACGACTGCGGTGCTTGCGCAGCAGCGCCAGGAACCCCTCCCACTCGGCCAGGTCAATCTTCTGGCTTTGTTCGTGCGTGGTATAGCGCCCAGCCGTATCGATCAGCACTGCCTCGTTGGTCAGCCACCAATTGGTGTTCAGCGTGCCCTTTTCCTTACGTGCCGCGACTGCCGCGCTCATCTGCTCCGGCAGCGGGAACTGCAGGCCGGCATTGAGCAGTGCCGTGGTCTTGCCGGCGCCAGAGACGCCGACCATCATGTACCACGGCAGTTCGTAGAGGTAGCGCTTGCCCTCGAAAAACCGGCCGATCCCGCCCCCAGTTCGCATCCCTCTGAGCTGCTTCAGCGCTGTTTGAACGGTCTCGTTCACCTTGGCGATCTCATCGCCGGCAACGACTTCAGGGCGCTTGCCGCCGAAATTCAGCAGCTTCTCCAGCAGCGAATCGTTCGCCTGTGACCTTCTGAGGAACTGGAAAATCTCATAGGCGACTACCAGGAAGACCAGTACGGCAATGACAACGACCCGGACCACTGCGGAGGCCAGCGGGTGCGCGTCGCCAATCGCCAGCAACGGCCCGGCGTGCCAGATCAGCAGGCAGAGTGCGGCGACGCCGATGACAGCGACCGACCACTTCATGACGAGCAACAGCACCAGCGCCAGCAACAGCACGATCACCGTCACCCGCATACCAATGCCGGCCAGCGGTCGCATACCATTAAAGGCCAGCAACGGGCCAATGAACCAGACCGCGACCGCGACAAGCACCAGCACCAAAAAAATCAGCATCTGACGCGAGAACAGCACTGCCGCACAACGTTTCAGGAAATCCATACCGTACTCTCTCTTATTGCGTCACCACGATTTCCACGCGGCGGTTCTTCGCGCGGTCTGCAGCCGTCTTGTTGCCGCCAACCGGCTCGCCGTCGCCCTTGCCTACGGCTTCCAGGCGGCCCTTGGCAACGCCCTTGCTGGCTAGGTACTCCACGACGGTCGCCGCGCGCTCCTCGGACAGGACCTGATTGGAGGGGAACCGCGCCGTCTTGATCGGCACGTTGTCGGTATGGCCAATGACCGTGACCTTGCCGGTCACCTTGTTGACTTCGCTGGCCACCTTGTCGAGCACCGGCAGGATCTTGCCGCTGACATCGATCTGGCCGGCGCCGAACATGTCGTCGCCGCGGAACGTGACCGCGCTGCGGGTACTGTCTTCCTTGACGCTGACCACCCCGCGGGCGATGTCGTCCTTGAGCAGCTCGGCAAGCCCCAGCGCCTTTGGCGGCTCGGGCGGTGTAATCTGGCCAATGGCGGCGATCTGCTGCTCCAGGTCATGTGTCCGGAACAGCAATTGATACTTGTACCAAGCGAAAAGCCCGAAGACGGCAAGCGCCAGTACACAGACCGTGACCCAGACCGGCAGCGAGCGCAGCAGGCCGAGTTTCCCGGCCTCCTCGCCGCGCCAGTGAGGCGAAAGATCGCGGGGGACGCTCCCGCGTGCTCCGGCAATCATGTTCAGCAAGCGCTGACGGATCGCATCGAGTTCTCGCGGCCCCTCTGTACGCTTGCCATAGCGGCCCTTGAAGCCCAGGCAGAGGATCTGGTAGATCACCTCGATCACGGGCATGTGTTCCTGCGGCGAGGCCACCAGGCGGCCAAGCAACTGGAACACCTTCTCGCCCCCGTCGCCCTCCTGGTGGCACTGAATCAGCAGACTCTGGGTGGCCCAGTCGTTCTCGTGCCCCCAATGCGTGCCGTTTGCGGCTTCGTCCAGCGCCGTGCAAAGGCTGTAGCGCGCACCCAGGATGTGCTCGCGGCGCAGATTGGCTCGCTCGCACACCGACTGGAACTGATGCAACTCGTCCATCAGCAGTTGCTTGAGCACGGCAGTCCCACCAGCGTTGGGTATGCCCGCCGGCATGTCCGCGAGTGCGCGCAGCAAGGGTTGCGCGGCCGCCAGCAGTGGGTTCGCCGCCTTGGCAATGCGTTCGGCTCGCTGCTCCGACGTCTCAGGGACGCCCCAGCGCCACGGCGTACGCTTCGCGGCTGCAGGCGTGTGAATCGCGGACGTCGAGGCTTGCCGGTTGGCATTGTCTAGGCTCCCTTCGGCCACCGAATTCATTTCGTCGCCGCTGGCCGCGTCCTGGTTCTTGAAGTCGCTTTCCATTAGCTGCGCACTCCCCACAGTTCAAGGCGAATTTCCGGAAAGTGGCCCGCCACATGCAGCGCCAAACCACCATAGCGTTGCACCTGTTCCCACAGCGGATGGTTTTGCGACAGCTCGAAATAGACCTGGCCAGCATTGAATGGAATCTGGCGTGGCGGCACCGGCATCGGCTGCAGCGGAATCCCTGGCAGGTGCGAACGGACCAACTCAGAGAGGCGTTCAGACGGGCCCGCCTTGGCCTGCGCCGGAAACTGCTGCTGCAATACATCGGGTGGCATCTGGGCACCAACGGCCAGCACAAAGGTGCTGAACCGCTCGAACTCGGTCGGCGCCAGCACAGCCAGCCGGATACCATGAGCCTGCTTGCGCAGTTCGATGCGCTGCGCGCTGCGCTCCAGGACCACATTTAACAGGAAACGCAGGTCATCCACGACAGGTCTGATGCAAGTGTGCGGCTCATCATGTCGGTAAGGGTCATACGTGCTCGGTCGCCGTGTCGCGGTCCGCACGAAGGTCGACAGTTCCCCGGCAAGCGCGGTCAGTTCGACATACAGCGCCTCGGGCGATGCCGCCTTGGCGTGCATCCTGTGAGTCAGGATCGGCTCATAGCGATTGAGCAATTGCAGAATGAGGTATTCGGAGACCTCGGCAGCGTCGCCACCGCGCATGCTCGACGCCGCCAAGCGTTCGGCCATCGCGTTAGCCCGCAGATGCAGCAGACCATGGATCTCACCCAGCCATGTGGTCAGCAAAGCGCTGGCCGTGTAGACATTGACCGGCGGGATCATCGACGACTCCAGTCTAGCGCTGCCGTCTGCACGGATCTCCGTGACCTTGGCCAGCGGCAAGCCGATCCAGGACTCCGTAAGCTCCTTCTCCGGCAGCAGGCGCAAGCGCAAATCGGCCAACTGCACTAGTTTCGGGCCCTGACCAATGGAGTTGGCGTCCAGCAGTTCCTCCTCGAAGCTGCGATAGCGCGCCAGCGAATCAGCGGCGTCCTCGAACGCCGTTTCCTCCGCATTCGGAGCGCGAATCGGTGCAGCGAGGTAGATCCGCTGGTTCAGGTGCTCGTGTTGCAGAGCCAGTGGCGCGGGAAGCCTCGCGTGCGCCGGCGCATCAAACGGGGTGCCGTCCTGGAAGATGCCGCCGGCGCCAGATACGACCAACTTGCCGAGCGCCAGTGCTTCCGTGTCCATGGCGAAGTGATGGAAGCCCCAAAAGAACGGGCTCAAGGCAGCGGCGCGCTTGTGAGCGAAATGCTCAAGATAGCGCTCCTGCTGCTGAAAGAGTTGCGGGCGAAGGAAAAGGCCCTCGCTCCAGACGACCTTGTTATACCAGCTCATGAATTCAGTCAGGTTTGGATACGGTGATGGTTTGCTGGTCCAGCGAGACCTGCAGCTTGACCTTGCGGGCCGGAATGACGGTGCGGTACCACGCGACTTCTGGCGCCGGTGGCAGCTTGTAGACGCTGCGCCACTGGGCCTTGCCCAACTCCCGATAGCCAACCAGCAAGCCGAGTGCGGTGGCTTCCGGGTTCAGCTTGCGCTCGAAGTCCCGCGACTCTCCAGGACGCAGCACAAATTCGTCGCGCGCAAGGAGGTCTTGAGTCAGGACCGTCTTGTCGTTCTTCTCCAGTGTGAAGTAGTCCGCGTTCTCGAAGGCCGTATCGGTCTTGAGTTCGTAGAGGCGTACCAAAACCGGGGATGCCCTGCCCTTGTCATCCGGATTGACGGTCGACTTGGCGTCGATGGTCAACTCGAGCTTGATCTGCTCCTTTGGCGCGACCGGCTGCGGAACCGAGCAGGCGCTCAGCAGTGCCACTGCCAAGAGAACCACTGTTGGGCCGGGGCAATACCTGGCTCGCATGCTCAATCCCCCACCGACGCGGACTCGCTGCCGATCAGCTTGCATCCGCATTCGGTGCGGCAACCCTCCACCGCGGCGGGTACGTCGCCAACGGTGAAAGTCGGATGAGCCTCAATGATCTTGTTGATCCCGTGCGGCCGGCCATCTGGGTACCGCTGGGGGCAGTCAACCTGATCCCCGAGGCGTGCGATCGGCTTGCCGTTGATCGTGTGGGTGGGCGACCCGCTGATGACTTTGCCGTCATGATCGGTGTCATCGCCGACGGTAATAATGCGTAAGCTCATGGAGATCTCCGTATTTGTTTACAGAAAGCCATCCGGCTCTCTTCAGTACCTGAACTAGACGTTGGCCAACGATGCCGGCAAGTGCGAAGGCAGTCGCATCGACGAAAGAGGGCAGACGCCGACAAAGGCATGGCCGGATCTGGCCCAGGGCATCAGCGAACACGCAATAAGTCCTGCGTTAAGAGCCGGTATCAAAGGGCTTGGCAGTACGGCCATGTGGGGATCAACGATCAGAAGCAAATCAAATGTGTCCGGCGATTCCGCAACAATCAAAACCCTGTTACGACATCGTCAGAATCACTTCCAGGCATCGTCGGGCCGCTCAACGAATCTCCCTGCTATATAAGGTGTTGCCGAAGTAGCGCCATTTTGTGACGCCTCCGTTCTGGAAATGCCCACCGGCTGCGCCAGGGCCTTCATCCTGCTCTTCCCATTGTTCGCCGCTGTCGCGGCTGATCAATGCCACGTCGTGCTCGTTCTTCCCATTGCTGGCGTCAATCATCAGAAGATTGTCTTTACCGAGATAAAGCGCGCCAGGGACGATGCTGTCACCGAACGTCTTGAGGTGTCGCGCCGGTCCACCTGTCCAACGCCAGATGCCAGCCGGACGCTTGCGGTCCGAGTCATGCGGGATGGCATCGTCGTGGGGCTTCCCCTGCTCCGTCAGCAAGTACAGTTTGTTGCCGCGCAGCCCCTTGTCGCTATCCGGCACCCAAAGCATGTCTGAGACGGTGGCGTCAGCTAGAACAGTCTCAGGCTGGCGCGGTTGGTCGGCACGGACGAAGACGTCAGCAGGGTCGTCCCAGCGCAAGGCATAGACCAGACTCGCGTCGGGCTGCCCGCCATACGTCTCTGGTGACCAAAACGCCAAGAACAGCACACCATTGCCTGCAAGGTAGGACGAAGTGAAGGCAAAGCGCGCGTCCTTGATTACCGGCTTGTCGCTGCGCTGCTTTACCTGTGCGGCACGGGTCAGGTTTCTATCGATCTTGTAAGCAAGCCCTGGCACCAGTATTTGCTGCCAGTGCTGCCCGCCGTCGACAGTGCGCCAGATGTGCGGCCCCCAGCCGATGGCGTAGCCGCGATTCGCATCCAGGAAGGCCAGTTTGCCGATATTGTTCGCCTCCGGCCACGCTAGGCGCCGCCACGTCATGCCGCCATCCGTGCTCTTCCACAGCTTGTGGTAGGCCACGCCATAGTCATCCGGACCGTTCTCCTGCTTGTAGTCGGTCCACTCGGTAGCGATGTAGATCACCTTCCAATCCGGGCTGACCCACCAGGTCGCATTCTGGCCAAACTGTTCGAAGCGTTTAGAGAGGTCCAGCTCGAAGGTGCCATTGAAGAACCGCACGGTGTAGCGATTGAGCCGCTCCGACGAGTCGTTCATCCACGGCTCCGTTGGCTCCGCAATCATCGGATCCTTCCACTCGACACGAGGTTTGAGAACGTCAAGAGGCGGTGCGACTTTCAACCAGAGCAACTGCTCACCTTTCACCCTGAAGTCTGCTCCACCGTAAGGCTTGTCGTTACGTAGCACTACTGCGCGACTTGTCCACATTCCCAATCCCCTGCATCCATATCCGATAGTCCCGAGCAGCAGCCCGAGGATGACGATCCGAACGAGCCACCGGCGGCTCATCTCAGGTTCTCCAGCAGGCTTTGTATTGCCCTGACAAGCGCCTCCCCGGTCTCCTTGACGGTTTGCCTTGGGTGCGTCACCTTGTGCTTCCCAACTTCCGCGCCACTGTCAAGCGCTTGCCCCCAGGTCGCACCGTCGAGCCATTCCTCGATGTTTGGCTGGCCACCAATCTTCATGAGGTCGTCTGGTGGCAGACCAGCCAACCCTCCATCGAGATAGGCTGGGACGTGGGTCTTGAATGCGAATTCCTTGAACTTGTCGCTATTCAGTTCAAGCTCAAACTTCGTCGCGCTCAGCCTGAAACCACGGTTGCTGTTGAACTTGCACGGAATCGCAATTGAGTCTCCCCGCATGTTCTGCTTGAGACCGTCCTCCATGTTCTGCTGCAAATTCCGTCTGGCTGCGATCAGCCACAACTGCCCCAGTGGCGTCAGGCGCGGGTACAACTTCTCCCCATAGTTCGAGCAGTAGTAGTACCCATATCCGGCGTAATACTTCGGCATCTGGTGCCCACAGCCGATGTGGCGCATCATGAAGTTGGTGCCCCGCGACCACAGCGGTGAATCACTACTCGGCTGAATCAGTGCATCACGGTTGCGGATGAGCTTCTCAACAACCTCTTTGTCATCCCACGGGTTCCACCATGTCAGCCAAGCCTTGATCGTTTCCCAAGTCTTGGCTCCACTCTTGTTGACATACTCCTGATGCAGCGGACGGTAGTAGTACACACATTGCCCGATGATGCCTTCGGCCGCAGGAGGAACGATTTTGTCGCACGAGGAGGCCGTCACCTTCGCAGGTTCCTGCAAGTTCACCGGCGTGTGAATGGCACCCCCTTGGCCGAGAGGGTTTTCGTTGTCTTGACTCATACCGCCTTATCTCGCTTGTCGAACAGCTCTACAACAACGCCATCGGGCACCTGACGCGCGGAGAGCTTTGTCTCGCCGTTCTCTCCGGTGATGCCTTCGGCCAGGATCTTTCCTGCATCGTCGCGCAAGCGATAGGCCACACCAGATGCTGGCAACTCCGTACCAGCCCAGGTAGCGAGGAAGGCCTGGTCATAGCTCCCCGGCAATCCTTGCGGCATGACAGGCAGGGATTCTGCAAGTGTCTTTGACCCCGGCAGGCCATGCGAGACCGCATGAGCCTTCCAACTGCCAGATGTACCGTGCTCAATCCCACTGGCATTCAGACGGATATAGCTGCCACCGCCGTTGATCAAGATTTCCTTTTTGGCAGCAATCTCGATCAGGTCCGTAACGCTGATCAGCTTGAGGACCTTCTGGGCGATGATTTCGATATCGTCGGACTGAGCCTGAATCTCGATCTTCCCCTTGGCCGCAAAGAGCCGCATGCCAAGCTTCTGCACGAAAAGCACAGCTCGCTCGGCGAAGCTGCCGAAGAAACCCCCGCCCGTTGCGATCGACAAATGCGCGCCGGTGGTGATGGCGGTATGCCGCCCGCTATGCAGGTGCGTGGTTTCCGCCGTGGTCGCCGCAATCCCGGAGGGACTCGCCAGGACCAGGTGCGGCTTACTCAGTTCACCCTGCTCGCCATTGCCGCGAATGTCGTCGTTCTGCGCCTTTAGCGCCCTCGCCACATCGAGCTGCTCGCTGGCCTGCGCCTGTTGATGGTCGGCCCTCTCGCCCAGCGCCTCCTGGATATCGCGACCGTTGGTAAGCCGCTGCACGGTCTCACCCATATCCTTGTGGTGGCCCTGCGCGTCATGGCGCGCCTCGGTGGAGACCAGCATGCCCTTGGCCGACCGGATTGCACCGTGACCGTCGGTGCGCAACTCGAACCCTTCGCCGCGCTTTTCCTTGCGGCCGTCGGCGTCCGGCACCCGGGTTATATAGCCAAGGCTCAGCAGCGAGGCCTGGTGGTCACTGCCGATCTGCGTCTGAATTTCTCCCTGCGTATCGTCCTGCAGGAAGGTGTTGTGCCGCTCCCCAAAGAGCTCCTTGCTGCGGAAGCCCGACAGCGCGTGCTGGCTGGGCAGGACCCATTGCGACATGTTGACGCGATTGGGCACCCGGCCGGTGATGATCGGGCAATCGGGATCTCCATTGAGAAAGTCGACGATGACTTCCTGCCCGATACGCGGAATGTGGCTCGCCCCGAACTGGTCGCCCTGCCAGGCCTGCGAGACGCGCACCCAACATGAACTGTTTTCGTTGCGCTGGCCGAGCCGGTCCCAGTGAAGCTGAATTCTGACCCGCCCGAATTCATCGAGCCACGCCTGCTGGTTCTGCGGACCCACGACGGTGGCCGTCTGCGGCCCAAAGGTTCTGGGCTTCTCCTGCAGCCGCACGGGGCGGAAGATCACCTTCGTAGGCTGGACTTCGAACGCCACCTCGCACTGCCAGTGCTGGTCCTGCCCAGATTCTTCGGCCACCTCCTCCAGCTTGAACCGAGTCGCACAGGTCAGATACTCGACGTTGGCCTTGTCCTGTGGATGGCGCGTGAGGGTGAACGTACAGCCGGCGGCCAGGCCACGCAGATTGGCCTTGCCACGGGCACGGCTGCCATGCTGGCGCAGCTCCTCCATACGGATTCGGGAGACCTTGTCTCCCGCTTTCCAGGGATCGTTGCCCGTCACCGGCTGGGCGTGGTCTCCCGGCCATTCATAGATCTCGCCATCAGCGTGCGCGGTGTCGCGCGGATCGCGCGTGCTAACGTCCAGATCGGCCCGAGGCTTGTTGAAATCATAGTCGCTCGACACCCAGGCGCCGGACACCAGCTTGTCAATGACGGCGAACTCGTAGATGTACTCCTCATCGATGCGCCCGACCGAGTCATGCCAGCGCACGGTATGGTAGGCGGGGCTCGGGGCATTGCGGAACGCCCCGTTGCCGTCGGTCAGTACCAGCCGGTGCTTGCCCTGCGAATGCTCGAAGAAGAACGCAATACCCCACTCTTCGGTGAGGCGCTTGAAGAACGCATAGTCAGTCTCGCCGTACTGAACCTGATACTCGCGCTTGGGATAGCGCGCCACATCCAGCCGCTTCTCGACCGGAAAGGTGTAGTCCGCGAGTAGTTCGTCCAGGATCTCGACCACCGTCTTCTGCTGGAAGATCTTGAAGTCGGTGGTCTGTGTGGCGAGGAACAGCCACGGACGCAGCGTGAGTGTGTAGGCAAGCGAGCGGCCCTCGCTGGCTGGCCCTTCCACTTGTGTGACCAGGCCGGTGATTTCCCGCGTGCCGGCACCGACGCGCCCTGCCAGCCCGCTGCCCATGCCGTCGAGTTCGATGGCGATCGTGAGCTCCCTACCCTGGAGCGCCGGCATGTCCAGGTTCGCCGCCGGCCCGAACAGGCTATTCAGGCTATCCGGCGTCTTGAGCCTGACGCGGTATTCGAAGAGTTCGCACAGGTTCTCCTGCCCCTCGAGGCGCACGACGGTGAGCGCGGAACGCCCCAGCAATTCTGGCAGGCCCTCGCCCTTGAGCATGACCGTACGGCCACCGATCCCGGGCAGATTGAACGAGGTACCCATCATCTCTCCTTCCCTATGCGAGCGCTTTGAATACCAAACCAACAAAGTCTTGCCGCGTCACGTTTCAGCGTGACACGGCAAAATCTGACATCAGCGGACAATCAGGCTTCCTTGTTGCCCTTGATGTCGTAGCCCGCGGTCACGGCGCCGCCGCTGCCGCCCTGGGCGTTCTGCACCACGTACTCCTGCTTGATCTTGGAGAACGACAGGGAGACCTTCTCGCGCATGCGCAACTCGTCATCCACCGAACCCTTCGGGCTCACCTTGGTGACGACCACGTCGGTCATGGTGAGCTTCAGGTATTCGAGCGGATTGCCGCCGGCCTTGCGCACGACCAGCACGGCTTCGTTGATGTGCTTGCCGGTCAGGCAGTACTTCATCAGGTTGGGCGAAGCGCGATCGATGAAGTGGTCGAAGGACAGGTCCGACACGGTCGCCTTGCCGGCACCGCCGCCGCTACCCGCGTGCATGGTGGACTGCTGCTCGATGCTCCAGTCCCAGGCCAGCACTTCGATTTCGTTCTTGTGCGACGTGTCCTGCGACTCGCCGTCGATGCCGTTGATCTTCAGGAAAATGTCCTGTGCCATTGCAAAACTCCTTCACGTTAAGACAGGTACTGCAGACAAGAGCCGCAACAAGGCCCCCGCCCCCAAGGGATCAGGGGCGGGGTTGCCTGATGCGGGACTACCGGTACATTTCAGGCTTCGGGCGACGCTCAGGCAGCGTCCTTGACCGATGGCAGGCGCGCCACCAGTCGCAGCGACACCGTCAGGCCTTCGAGCTGGAAGTGCGGGCGCAGGAAGAACTTGGCGCTGTAGTAGCCGGGGTTGCCTTCCATTTCTTCAACCACCACTTCGGCGGCCGCGAGCGGACGGCGGGCCTTGGTCTCCTGCGAGGAGTTGGCCGGGTCGGCGTCAACGTAGTTCATGATCCATTCGTTGAGCCAGCGCTGCATGTCCTCGCGCTCCTTGAAAGCCCCGATCTTGTCGCGCACGATGCACTTCAGGTAGTGGGCGAAGCGTGAGCAGGCAAACAGGTACGGCAGCCGTGCCGACAGGTTGGCGTTGGCCGTGGCGTCGGCGTCGTAATACTCGGCCGGCTTCTGCATCGACTGCGCGCCGATGAAGGCCGCATAGTCGGTGTTCTTGCGGTGGACCAGCGAGATAAAGCCGTTCTTCGACAACTCGGCTTCACGGCGATCGGAGATGGCGATCTCGGTCGGGCACTTCATGTCGAGGCCGCCATCGTCGGTCGGGAAGGTGTGGCACGGCAGGTTCTCCACCACACCACCGCTCTCCACGCCGCGAATCAGCGTGCACCAGCCGTACAGCTTGAACGAGCGGTTGATGTTCACCGCCATTGCGTAGGCGGCGTTGCTCCACACATACTTGCGGTGGTCGGCGCCGTCGGTGTCTTCCTCGAAGTCGAATTCATCAACCGGGTTGGTCTTGATGCCGTATGGCAAGCGCGACAGGAAGCGCGGCATGGCCAGCCCCACGTAGCGTGCGTCTTCCGAGTTGCGCAGGCTGTTCCACGGCGCGTATTCCAGGTTCTGGAAGATCTTGGACAGGTCGCGCGGGTTGGCCAGCTCCTGCCACGAATCCATCTGCAGCACGGACGGCGATGCGCCGGCGATGAACGGCGCATGGGCGGCCGCCGAGATCTTGGCGAGCGAACCCAGCAGCTCCACGTCGGGCGGGGTGTGGTCGAAGTAGTAGTCGGCGACCAGGCAGCCGTACGGTTCGCCGCCGAGCTGGCCGTATTCCTCTTCGTAGATGCGCTTGAAGAACGGGCTCTGGTCCCAGCCGATGCCCTTGTACCGGCGCAGCGTGCGACGCAGGTCGTCCTTGGACACATCCATCACGCGGATGCGCAGCTTGTCGTCGGTCTCGGTGTTCGAGACCAGGTGATGCAGGCCGCGCCAGGCCGACTCCAGCTTCTGGAATGCTTCGTGGTGCAGGATCAGGTTGATCTGCTCGGAGAGCTTCGTGTCGATGGCGCCGATGATGGCTTCGATGCTCTTGTATGCATCGTCGCTCATGGTGAACGAGCTGGCGAGCGCCTGCTCGGCCAGGGTCTTGACGGCGAGATCGACGGCTTCGCGGGCCTGGTCGGTCTTGGGCGAGAACTCGCGGCTGATCAGTGCGGCGAAGTCCGATTGCTCTACGGTCGCGAGGGCTTGCTGTTGCTTTTGTTGGGCGGAAGCCATGGAATCCTTGCTTGATAAGGTTGTTCAGGTAGGCAAGAAGCCGTTCCGGTCAGGCCTGGGACGCCTGGGCGTCGCCATCGGTAGCCTGGGGCTTGGGCGCCTTGGCAAGCGATTGCAGCAGCGCGGGGTCCTGCAG
Source organism: Cupriavidus sp. UME77 (assembly GCF_014170355.1). NCBI lineage: Bacteria > Pseudomonadati > Pseudomonadota > Betaproteobacteria > Burkholderiales > Burkholderiaceae > Cupriavidus > Cupriavidus sp. UME77. The sequence continues at coordinate 233,315 of NZ_LZZU01000055.1, read as the reverse complement.
CAGTTGATTGATCAGCGATTCGGCACCCGACTTGCCATCCATGTACGTCTGCAGGTTTGCGAGTTGCGTGCGGGCCTCCAGCAATTGCCGCAGCGCATCGACCTTGCCGGCCACCGCCGCTGGCGAGAAGTCCTCGATGCTCTCGAACGTCATGTCGACCATCAGCTGGCCGCCGCCGGCCAGCGTATTGGGAACCGCGAACGCAACACGAGGCTTCATCGCCTTCATGCGCTCGTCGAAGTTGTCGATATCGATCTCGAGGAACTTGCGGTCGGCGACCGGCGGCAGCGGCTCGGCGGGCTTGCCCGACAGATCGGCCAGGACGCCCATCACGAAGGGCAACTCGATGCGCTTCTCCGAGCCATATACCTCGACGTCGTACTCGATCTGCACGCGTGGCGCACGATTGCGCGCGATGAATTTCTGCGAACTGTTCACAACAGACATAGGTCTCCTCAACGGGTGACAAGAGGGGTTGCAAGGACGTGCCGCACGGCGTCAGGCCGCTTCGGCTTGGGGATATTCCGGCCCAACAGCGTCGTGGCCGGCACGGTACTCGGTGTGATAGGTCAGTACGGGCGCATCTGGCTGCTCTGCCGTCAGCCGGATGTCGATCGCGGCCAGCTGGCGCTTCTCCGATATCGCCGACAGCCACAGGCGAGCCAGTTGCGGCTGGACGACCTGCTCGATAAAGCTGATCAAACGGCGAGCGCCGGTTTCGCCAACCGGGCAGCGCGCCACGATGAACTCGACCACGGCGTCGCCATAGGTGAGCGCAATGCCGTGCTGGTCGTGCATGCGTGCCACGACGCGGCCCAGGTGCAAGCGCACGATGCGGCCAAGGTGTTCGGCGGCAAGCGGCAGGTAGGGCACGATCACCAGGCGGCCGAGGAACGCCGCCGGAAAGACTTTGCGCAGCTCCGGCATCAGCGCGTCGCGCAGCGCGGCGGGCTCCGGCATCAGCGCCGGGTCTTCGCAGAGATTCGCCAGGAGATCCGAGCCAGCGTTGCTGGTCAGCAGCAGGATGGTGTTCTTGAAGTCGATGTGGCGCCCTTCGCCGTCTTCCATGTAGCCCTTGTCGAACACCTGATAGAAGACTTCGTGGACGTCGGCATGCGCCTTCTCGACCTCGTCAAGCAGCACCACGCTGTAGGGCCTGCGGCGCACCGCTTCGGTCAGCACGCCCCCTTCGCCGTAGCCGACATAGCCCGGCGGTGCGCCCTTGAGGGTCGAAACTGTGTGCGGCTCCTGGAATTCGGAGAGGTTGATGGTGATGAGATTCTGCTCGCCGCCATAGAGGGCATCGGCCAGCGCCAGGGCAGTCTCGGTCTTGCCGACGCCGGAAGGGCCTACCAGCAGGAACACGCCGACCGGCTTGCCCGGATCGGTCAATTGCGCGCGGGCGGTCTGGACACGCTCGCCGAGCTGGGCCAGCGCGTGGTCCTGGCCGACGACGCGAGTGCCAAGGGTCTGCGGCAACCGCATGACCGTGGCCACCTCGTCCGCGACCATGCGCCCGACCGGGATGCCCGTCCAGTCGGCGACAATGGCCGCGACCACGGCTTCGTCCACTTCCGTGTACACAAGCGGCGCCTCCCCTTGCGCCGCACGAAGGTCGGCTTCGAGCTCAGCCAGAGACTGCTGAGGCTGCGCCGTGCTTGCCGGCTCGATCGCCGGCTCGATCGCCGGGGGTTGGACCAGCGCCTGCCGGCGTGCGACCAGGTCGCTCGCCAGGCTTCGTTCGCGCTCCCAGCGCGCTTCGGCCTGCGCCAGGTCGGCTTCGATCTGCTCGCGCCGGGCATGTACGACGGCTATCCGCGCGGCATCTGCTTTGCCGAAGCCGGCTTCCTTGGCGAGCAGCGCGCATTCGGCGTCGGCAGCGGCCAGTTGCTGGCGCAGGTGTTCGACTTCCGCCGGTGGGGCGTGCAGTGACAGCGCCACGCGGGCGCAAGCGGTGTCGAGCAGGCTGATGGCCTTGTCCGGCAACTGCCGGGAGGGGATATAACGATGGGAGAGCTTGACGGCGGCACGCACCGCTTCGTCGCGGATGAACACCCGGTGGTGCGCCTCGAAGGTGGCGACCAGCCCCCGCACCATGGCGACAGCCTTGGCCTCTTCTGGCTCCATCACCTGCAGGACCTGGAACCGGCGCGTGAGCGCCGGATCCTTCTCGATGTGGCGCTTGTATTCGCTCCAGGTGGTAGCACCAATCGTGCGCAGCGCGCCTCGCGCCAGCGCCGGCTTGAGCAGATTGGCAGCGTCGCCCGTGCCGGCCTGGCCGCCGGCGCCGACCAGCGTGTGGACTTCATCCACAAACAGGATCACCGGCTTCCCGGACCTGGCGGCTTCCTCCAGCACGCCTTTCAGCCGCGCCTCGAATTCACCTTTCATGCTGGCGCCGGCCAGCAGCGCCCCGACGTCGAGACTCAGGAGCCGGATATCCTTCAAGCTCGGCGGCACCGTGCCCGCAGCGATGGCCTGGGCGAGCCCCTCGATGACGGCGGTCTTGCCAACCCCAGCCTCTCCCGTCAAAAGCGGATTGTTCTGGCGGCGGCGCAGCAGGATGTCCGTCATGGTGCGGATCTCGTGCTCGCGGCCAATCACCGGATCCAGCCGGCCGGCGCGGGCCTCCTCGGTCAGGTCGAGGCAGTACTGGCCAAGGGCAGACTTGCCGGAACCCGTGGGCGCCATGGCGCCGCTGGCCTCGCCAGGCGTGGCCGGTGCGAGGCCACTACCGTCGTAGGCCGCTTCCCGGCTTTCGGGCGACTGCGCGACCAACGCGGGAACGGCTTCGACCAGGTCATCGGCACGTACCTTCGCGAACTGATTCGAGATGCCCAGCATCGTACGGCGCAACTCCGGCGTCTTGAGCAGCGCGCTCAGCAGGTAGGCGCCGCGCACGTGGTCATCGGCGAAGGCAAGTGTCGCGTAGACCCACGCCCGCTCCATGGCGGACTCGATCTGGAACGAGAAGTCGCTGATCGACGTGGCGCCGGCTGGCAGCAACCCCAGCGCGCGCGTCAGGTCGGCTTCCAGGGCGGGCAGGTCGGCGCCGGCATGGCGCAGGATCCGCTGCAGGTCGCCATCGGGGGCCTGCAGCAACTGGTGCAGCCAATGCACAAGCTCCACGTACGGGTTGCCGCGGAGTTTGCAGAAGGCGGTCGCGCTTTCGATCGCCTTGAATAGGGTGGGATTGAGTCGGCCGAACAGCGCCTGACGCGAAATGTCCATTTGATGCCTTGATCTTTTTTGAATGATCGACTGCGATCGACTGGGCTTGCCAGATGGAGTCCTTGCGATGGAGTCCTTTATTAACTCCTTTTTAGGATATGGCAAAAACATTAGATGCGTAAACCCCTTCCGCGATCATCGCAGAGCGGCTTCCGTGACCAGACAGGAAGCCTGATCGCCGTGGATCCGTGGCAGCCAAACAACGCCAAGTAACCTATACGTGCGCGTCTATCACGTCCATCACGGATGGCGCAGTAAGTTACGACGATCACGGACCGAGACGTGAAAAATTCGGAAATTTCCCAATATGAATTCCGAAAAATTCGGCGTTTTATAGGACAATTTCTGTGTTTTTATAGGACACGTCCTAAAAATATTAGGACGATGGATCCTTAATTCGAAGCCACCGCGCAGACCGCAATTAATGACATCCGCTTGCATTTTGTCTAGCCGTGATTTTCGATTATCATCGGGTCCATTCCTGAACCTATCACTAGCGAGGCAAGGTCATGAGCGACTCGCAGACCCTCCCGGCAGGGACCGGCGCCACCGACCCCGGATTCGACCGCGATAGCGATACGCCCTGGCCTTGGGATGCGCTCGGCGGGATGCCCCTGGGCACTGCCGATCCGTTCTCGGTGCTGAGACCAGCCGCTGGCGAGCGCAAAGCGCAAGCTGCTGCCCCCGATCGGACTGACGTGATCGAGCAGCTCAAACGCGAGGCGGAGGCGGCGCTGCGCGATCCCGACTACCTGAGCGCCTACCCGGGGGCCACCACTGGGGCGGCAGCGGTTGTCCCGGCGGAGCCCGCTCGGAACCCGCTGCAGATGCTCGCACGCGAGGCCGACCATGCCCACAGCTTGATGGACATGCTTGCCACCGCTGGCCACATCAACGCCCTGATTGGTTCCCCGCAGACCCTGGATGACTACCCGTTCTTTGTGATCCCGCCTGCGCCGGACGTGCTCTGGCTCTTCGCAGGGGACATCGTGCCCACCAGGCGCCGTGACGTCGCCGCTCCCCTTACCCGCCGCGAACACCACCTCGTCTCGATGGATAGCGCCTACCGCCCTGCACAGGCACAAACGCAGACGCAGACGCAGACGCAAACGCAAACGCAAAAGCCGGAGCCCGATCATGGCGCTTGATACGCAAGCCCCCGAAAGCACACGCGACGCCGGGCTATCGTCGGTCCTGCGCCGAACCGGTTCGGCCGCCGGCGCGCTCTGCGCAGCGGAAGGCCTGGTGCGCCTGCAGCCCGGCTCATTTGACTCCCGTTGGCAGCTATTCCAGTGGCTGTGCGTGGTTGGCGAATGGACGCGCGCGCTCCGGCAACTGCAGGTGGCCACGCAGCTCGCACCCGACTTTGCGCAAACCGCGCATGTCTACCGCGACTTGATCCGCGCGGAGGTGTTCCGGTGCGAGGTCTTCGCAGGCCGGCGCGCCCCCGGCTCCCTGCTGCCCGCCCCGGCCTGGATGACCGGGCTGCACGTGGCGCTCGTACAAACCAAAGCCGGTGAGATCGCCGCCGCCGATAGCAGCCGCAACCTGGCACTGTCGGAGGTCCCGGCCTCGCCCGGCATGCACGACGGTGTGCGCTTCGCGTGGATCACCGACACCGACACGCGCCTGGGCCCGACCTGCGAAATCGTGGCCGCGGGCCGCTACGCCTGGCTGCCTTTTGCCCAGATGCACAAGCTTGAGCTGGCCGAGCCTGCCGGCTTGCTCGATCTGCTGTGGCGCCCGGCCACCGTGACGCTCTCCGACGGTGTGGTCAGCCGTGGCTTCATGCCGGTGCGCTACGCTGACTCTGAGCAGGGTAGCGACGCCATCCGGCTCGCCCGCGAAACCAACTGGGCCGAAGTAGGCGATACCGGTGTCATCGGATTCGGCCAGAAGACCTGGATGACGGATGCGGGCGATGTGGCCATGCTCGATGTGGCGACCCTCACTCTGGTAACCGGGCATGGCTGACCACCGCCCGCCGCGGGTACCACGCCGCCCGAATACGCAACTGCTGCCGACGCTCTTTGACCGGCTGCGCGACGACGCGCCCCAACGGCAGACCGAAAGCGCAAACGAATACACCGTCACGCGCGCCCAGATGCGCGAGATCATCCAGCGCGATCTCACCTATCTGCTCAATACGACCAACCGCGAGGATGAGATTGACCGCGAGCGGTATCCGGAAGCGGCCAGCTCCACGCTGAACTACGGCGTGCCGCCGGTGGCCGGCAGCTATCTGTCCGAGCACAAGTGGGACGGTATTATCGGCATCGTGCAGCGGGCCATCGAGGACTTCGAGCCCCGGCTGATTCCGGGGTCGCTCAAGATCGAGCCGCTGCTGAAGGAGGACGCTCCGCATCGCTACAACGTGCTGTTGTTCGAGATCTCTGGGCTCATCCACATGGACCCGTATCCGATGGCGTTCACCGCCCAGAGTTCGCTCGACCTGGAAACCAGCCGGATGCAGCTCAAGTCGATCCACGCAAACTGACACCTACCGACACCCCATGGATCCACAACTGCTGGAGTACTACAACCGCGAGCTTGTCTACATGCGCGAGCTGGCTGGGGAATTCGCCAAACAGCACCCCAAGGTTGCGCGACGCCTGGGCATGCATGGCATCGAGGTGGCCGATCCCTATGTGGAGCGGTTGATCGAGGCATTCTGCTTCCTGTCGGCACGCACCCAGATCAAGCTGGACGCCGAGTTCCCGCGCTTCACGCAGCGGCTGCTGGAAGTCATCTATCCCAACTACATCGCGCCGACGCCAGCCATCGCCGTCGCGCAGTTCCACCCCAGCCACAAGGAAGGCGATCTGGTGCGCGGCATCCCGGTGCCGCGCGACACGGCGCTGCTGGCTCGTGCGCCGGCCGGCGAATCCACGCAGTGCGAGTTCCGTACGACTCAGCCGCTGACCCTGTGGCCGATCGAGATCGCGCAAGCCCGGCTGACCGGCATCCCGCCGGATATCCGCCACCTGGAGCGCTATGTCCCCGCCCATGTGACCGTGCAGGGCGCGTTGCGCCTGCGCCTTCGCCTAACCCGGAACGTCACCTTCGCCAAGCTGGCTGAACTGGATGCGCTACCCGTCTACCTGTGCGGCAATGATCAAATTGCCTCGCACCTCTTTGAGCTGCTGCATGGTGCCGGGGTGTCGGTGCTCGTGGGCAAGCCCGGTGCGATGGGCGAGCAACCCTATGCGATCACGCAGAATGCGGTCGGCTACGTCGGCTTGGCGCCGGACGAAAGCGCCCTGCCGCTTGCCTGGAACAAATTTCATGGCCACAATCTGGTCCACGAATACTTCGCGTGCCCGCAGCGCTTCTATTTCTTTGGCCTCAACGGACTAGCGCCGGGTCTGGCCAAAATCGATGGCCGCGAGGTCGAGATCGTCATCCTGCTGGGCAAGTCCCCGGGCGCGCTCGCCAGCCAGGTCGATGCGAGCCAGTTCGCGCTCTTCTGCACGCCGGTGGTCAACCTGTTCCCGATGCGTACCGATCGGATGGAGATCGACCCGGGCCGCACCGAATTCCACCTGGTGCCCGACCGGCGTCGTCCGCTCGACTACGAGATCTTTTCGGTACAGAGCTTGTCAGGCCAGGTGTCGGAACACAGCACGCCGGTCGAGTTCCGTCCCCTCTTTGCCACGCTCAACAGCGACGAAGGCAACCATGGACGGTATTTTTCCATACGACGGGAGCGGCGGCTGATCTCGGACCATGCCCGCAAGTACGGCACGCGCACGGCCTACACTGGCACGGAGATCTTCGTTTCGCTGGTGGACCAGAATGAAGCGCCCTACCCGAACGATCTGCGCTATCTCTCCGTGCGGGCCATGGCCACCAATCGGGACCTGCCGAATCTCGTGCCGCGCAACGGCTTCAACGATCTGCGCTCACCGGATTCCATCCCGGTAGCCGGAGTCGGGTTGATCCGGCCGCCCTCAACACCGCGCACACCCTTCGCCGAAGGGGAAACGGCCTGGCGCCTGATCCGGCAACTGGGCTTCAACTATCTGTCGCTCACCGACCTGGATCACCGCGAAGGCGGCCAGGGCTTGCGCGAGATGCTGCGCCTCTTCGTCGCCAGCGACGAGCCAGCCCAGCAGCGCCAAATCCAGAGCCTGATCGGCGGCAAGATCAAGCCCGTCACGCGGCGTCTACCCGGCAACGGCCCGATCCTCTATGGTCGCGGGATCCAGTGCCAGTTGACGGTGGATGAGAGTGGCTTCTCCGGCATCAGTCCCTATCTGTTCGGGGTCGTGCTGGAGCACTTCCTCGCCCGGCACGTGTCGGTCAATGCGTTCACGGAAACGGAGCTGTACGCAATGGAGCGCGGTCTGATTCATCGCTGGCCGGTGCGCATGGGAGGCCGCGGCGCGGTATAGACATGTTCCAGGGTCACGACGACATCGGTCCGCGTAGTGCAACGCCGGCGCCCGCCAAGGGTGCCGCCGGCAGCTATGCGCTTTATGCCCCATGGAAGCTCAGCTTCCTTGGCCTCTTGCGCGGGCTGTCGGCACAGCACCGCGATTTGCCGCCGGTGGGCCGCGCCACGCGTCCGCAAGCGGAGCCCTTCCGTATCGGACAAACCGCCTCGCTCACTTTTGCGCCACGCGAGATCGCCAGGCTGGAAGCGCGCGCCAACGGCCTGCGGATCCAGTTGTTCGGGCTCGGCATGCTGGGCCCGAACGGCGCCCTGCCGATCCACCTGACGGAAATCGTACGGGAACGGACCGAGACGAACCGGGACGAGACGACCGCCGCCTTCCTGGATCTGTTCCACCATCGGGCCCTGACCCAGTTCTACCGCGCCTGGGCGGGATCGCAAGCCACGGCCGGGCTCGACCGGCCCGACGAGGAAGTTTTCTCCCGATATGTGGGCTGGCTGGCCGGACAAGACGCCGCCGAAATCGCCCGCAGCCCGCTGCCCACGCACGCCCGCCTGGCCGCCAGCGCACACCATGTGCGCGAGGCACGCAACCCGGACGGCATCGTGGCCGCGCTGTCGCAGTTCTTCGGCGTGCCTGTGGGACTGGAGGAATTCGTGCTGCACTGGATTGCGCTCGATCCGGCCGAACACAGCCACCTTGGCCGCCCGGGTTCCCCCAGCGTGATGGGCCAGGGCGCCTTGCTGGGTGAGATGGTGCCGGATCGCCAGCACAAGTTCCGTCTGGTGATCGGGCCGCTGGACCTGCAGCAATACCTGAACTTCACGCCCAACGGACGGGACTTGCCGGTCCTCGTCGAGTGGATACGGTCCTTTGTCGGCTTCGAATATGAATGGGAAGTCGAGTTGCAGGTGCAGCCGCAATCCGCGCCGCCTGCCGTGCTCGGCGCCGAGGAGCGCCTGGGCTGGTCCACCTGGCTGGGCGAGCCCAACCAGGATCGCGCCACTACCGGCATGGTTTTCCACCCTGAACAATACGTTACCCACTAAGCCATGAAGGCCAAGACCACGACGCCCACTCCTGCGCCCAAGGCGCAAGCGCTGCCGCCGATCCGCTTTGCCGATCTGGCGACACCGGTCGATGCCACCCTGCCCTGTGGAGAGGACCTCGAATACGATGCCGAGTTCGTGGTACTGCTGGCGAAGGCCGCGCCACGCGCGGAGGCCCAGTACGGCGAGTTCGTCGCGCAGGCCGAGCCGCTGAACTGGACCGAGCTGGAACGCAACTGCCGGCGGCTGTTGTTGCGCACCAAGGATATCCGGCTGCTAACACTGTTCCTGCGCTGTCGCACCCGGCTAGACCAGGCGGAAGGCCTGCGCGACGGCCTGGCGCTCCTGGAACGCCTGCTCACCACCTACCCGGCCGCCATTCACCCACGGCTGGACGCGGATGGCGAACACGATCCGGCCCTGCGGGCCAATGCGCTGGCGGCGCTGGCCGATCCGGAGGGGCTCGTTGCTGATGTGCGTGAGATCCCCCTCGCCGGCAATGCTGCCACGCGCCTGCAAATCCGGGACGTGGAACGCGCACTGGGCGCGCCCCGCGCCGCCGACGCACTTGCGCCGGAGTCGGTGCGCCAGCAATTGGAGGCGTTGCGCAATCAAGGACTCCCCCAGATGGCCGCCATGGACGAGGCGTGCCGGCTGGCCGAAGTCTTGCAGCGCTGGTGCGAGGACACCTTGCCAGGCCATGCGCCGGACCTGGCCCCCCTGGGAAAGCTGCTGCGCCTGGTCGGCAACGCCGAGCTTGCCCAGCCAGCGCCCGCGCAAGCCATTCCCGCTCCCGCCGCCAAGACCGCTCCGGCAGCACTGGCGCCATCTCCCAATGCGGTGCATGCGCAGTCCGCACACCTCTCCTGTGCGGGGGACACCGACGATATGCCCATCGACCGCCAAGCTGCCCTCTCTCAGATCCACGCTGCCCGTCAGTGGTTCGAGCGTCACGAGCCCAGCAGTCCCGTATCCCTGCTGCTCGGACAGGCCGAGCGCCTCGTGGGCAAGCGCTTCGATGAGGTGTTTCAGGCGATCCCACCCGATCTTGTCCAGCGCTGGGCACTGGAGGAGGAGGCCGAATGAGCCGTCGCGCAGCCGCAGCCGCCGTCAGGGTCCCTTTACGTTATCGAGATCGAGGCCGTGCCAGACAAGCGTGGCCCTGCTCCCAACCGGAACTCACAGGCTGGGAGCTGCAGTTACGTGACCGCATTGCCCTGTGCATGACGGTACGTCGTCTCTAACCCACACATCGCAAGGATCGGCCCATGGGACTTCGAGATTTGCCGTTCAATTCGGCGCGTGCCGTCACGGTCAAGGGCACCGGCCTGCCCGCCCTCCTTGGGCAATCGGCGCTGACCTTCTCCCGCCTGAAGGGACGGGACGGGGTCAATACGCTCTTCGTGTACGAGATTGAGCTCAAAACGCCTGACAGCCGCCACGTGTGGTTTGGCCCGGAAGCCAACCTGGACCTGCAGGCAATGCAGGGGAAGGAACTTACCATCGAGATTGAACTCGAGGGTAGCGGCACCGGCCTGGCCGGGAATGTGGGCGCCGGCACCCGTGAGATCACCGGCATTGTGCATGAGGTCCAAGGCCCGATCATCATCGGGCGGCAAGCCGTCTACCGTTTGACCCTGCGCCCCTGGCTCTGGCTCGCCACGCGCACCACGGACTACAAGATCTTCCAGCAGAAGACCGTCGTCGAGATCCTGGACGAACTGCTGGCCGACTACACCTTCCCTGTGGAAAAGCGGCTCGATGTAGCGCGCTATCCCAGGCGAGAATACCAGGTGCAGTACGGCGAGACGGACTATGCATTCTTCAAGCGCCTGACCGAAGAATGGGGCATCTCATTCTTCTTTGAACACTCGGAAGGCAGGCACCGGCTGGTGCTGACCGATGGCAACGGCGCCTTCCGGCGCTTCGCGAGTCCCGCCTACCACACCCTGCGCTGGTACCCCAGCGCCGACCGGGTCGACGAGGAGCACCTGTTCGACTTCCAGATTGTCGACAAGCTCGTGTCCGGCAAGTGGACAGCGAACGATTACGACTTCGTGAAGCCGCGGGCCGATTTGACCGTGGGCACCGCCGATCCGCGAGACACTGCGCACGCAGACGGCGAGATGGTCGAATGGCCCGGCACCCATGCACAGCCCGCCACGGACAATGATCCCTGGCAGGAGGGCGATATGCTCTCGCGCATCCGCATCGAAGCGATCCGCCAGCACGCCAGCCGTGCCAAGGGGCGCGGCAATCTCCGCGCCGTGGTGCCCGGCTGCACCTTCAAGCTGACGCATCACCCGAGTCGATCGGCGAACCGGGAATACCTGGTCTTCGCGACGGTGCTGGAGATCGAGGACGTGGCAGAGGCTTCCGGCCAGGGTCAGCAGTGGCGCTGTGACATCGCCTTCGAGGCCCAGCCCACCAGCGAGATCTTCCGGCCCGATCGCAACCAGGCGCGGGCGCGCACCTTTGGTCCCCAGACCGCCACCGTCGTGGGTCCCGACAACCAGATGCTGTGGGTGGATCAGTTCGGGCGCGTGAAAATTCAGCTTCACTGGGACAGGATCGGCCAACGCAACGAACAAAGCTCCTGCTGGGTGCGCGCATCCTCGAACTGGCAAGGCGACAACTACGGCGCCATTCACCTGCCACGCATCGGCCAGGAAGTCATCGTGGACTTCCTCACCGGCAACGCCGACTGCCCCATCATCACCGGCCGGGCGGCCAACCGCGTCAACAAGCCCCAGTGGAACCTGCCCAGCCAGCATGCGCTGTCGGGCTTTCGCAGCAAGGAGTTGTTCGGCGAGCGCCACAACACCTTCGTGCAAGACGATACCCAGGGCGAGATCCAGACCCAGATCGGCAGCGATCACCAGGCCTCGATGCTCAGCATGGGCTACATGGTGCGCATCCCGGATGCCGACGGGCGCAAGGACAAGCGCGGCGAAGGGCTCGAGCTGCGCACCGACGGTTGGGGGGCGGTACGCGGCGGCGCCGGGATGCTGGTCAGCACCGAGGCCCGGCACGACGCGCAGGGCCATCACAAGGATCTTGGCGAAACCGCTGCGCGCCTGAAGAACGGCCAAGAGATCCAGCGCACGCTGGGCGAGGTGGCCGATCACCAGCGCGCACTCGACGGTGAGCAGGTCAAGGTCGCGCACGCCGCCCAAGCGCAGCACGACGCCATCAAGGGCAGCGGCGAGCAGGGTGAACTGTCGCAACCGGTGCTGGTGCTGGCCAGCCCCGCCGGCCTCGCGGCCACCGCCGGCGAGGATATCCATCTGCACAGCGCGCAGCACACTGCGATCTCGAGCGGCGAGCACCTTACCCTCGCCACCGGCAAGAGCTTCCTGGCCAGCGCGGCCGAGCGCCTCGTGCTGTTCGCGCGCAAGCGAGGACTGCGCTTCATTGCGGCCAAAGGCAAGATCGAAGTGCAGTCCCACGACGACAACATCGAAATCATTGCTCAAAGGGTGCTGATGCTCATCAGCGCTCAGGACCGGATTGAGATCGTTTCGCCCAAGGCGGTGACATTCCTGGCCGGTGGCAGTTACCTGAAGGTCGGTCAGGGGGGCATCGAGGAAGGCACGCCGGGCACCTGGAAAGCGCATGCGGCGACACATGGATGGCCAGGGAAAAAGTCCCTGACCATGCCGGTGGCCATGCCGCCTTCCGGCGTTTGCCTGCCCTGCGCCGTGCAAGCGGCGCAGCAGGGTTCTGCCGTGACCGAACGCAGTGTCCCCGGGGCAAGGCAATGACCGCGAGCAATACGAGCATGACACACGCCGATTGGACGCAGCCAGCGCTGCGCCAGATCTTCCGGCAAGCACTACTTGCTGATGCGCGACGCTGGTTGACAACGAAGACGGGACAAGAAACGGTGGCGTCCTACGCCTTGATAGATGCAGGCCAGCTTCACCTTACCGAGGTCGATCTGGACGCCCTGCTTCAAAAGCTCGGATTGTCATTTGAGCCCATCCTGCGTCATACGCCGGAAGCCCAGTTGGAATCTGTCGGCCCCTACCTGATCGATCTGGGCAACGCGAATGAAGGCGCCCTCGAAGCGATCGTCGGCTTGATGGAATACGGCTGGACGGTTTGCTTTCTCAGTAGCCGATTGCCGGACTTCAAACTTCATACCCACCTGCGAGGCTGCCTGAACGGCCTTCTGGAAAGCGGCGATTCGGTGCAACTGCGCTACTACGACCCCCGGGTCATGGCGTCACTGCTGACAATAGCGCCGCAGATCATGCGCACTGCGCTGCTGGCGCCGCTCGACACGCTAGCCTTGTGGGACAGAGAACTTGGCTGGCAAATCACCGAAGGAAAGAACAGCCAGCAGTTCCAATCCGAACATGCGTGCTTCGCGTTACCCGATACGTTGATATCTGCACTTGGCAGAGCCGGCGAGCCCGATCTGATCCTCAGCCTGATCGTTACAGAAGACATCAGGCAGGGCGAACTCGACGCGCTGGCTCCGCACCTGCAATACCAGATTGTTAATGATCTGATTCGGCGCGCACGTCAGCATGGTCTCGCAACGCAGGACAGCATCCGACTATTTGCCTCCATCGGACTGCGCACCCACCCGCTGTTCGACGAGGCGCTACCGCACGTTGCGCAGGCCTTGGCAACGAAGGACAACGTGGCGGGCTCATTCATGCGCGCTGTCGCCACATCGGCCGACTCGGATTGGGTGCTCGCGCACACGGTGGGCCAGCAACACCTGGCGGCGCAACGCTCACGCTTTGCCAGCCTGCTTGGACCCGGCGCATCCGGACTCGCGCGCTGACTACGATCTGCAATGGAATCCCCGATGGCATCTTCTGAACTCACCCCTGCCGAGAAGGTACGAACCAGCTTCACCAATGTCACGCACGAGCCTAAGATAGCGGGTTGCGTGGACTGCGAAGAGAAGGCACCGATCCGGGCCGTCATTCTTAGTCCAAATCTCGGCACACCGCTAATCCTGCCGCCAGGGCAGAACAAGTGCAGCATCTTTATCGCCGCGGAGCCTCTCGCGAATCAGTACTTTGGCGTTGGCTTTGACGCGCCCCTTCGGCCCACGGAGTACTTCGGCAACAAAGTCCTCAACACCAAGTATGGGGCCGTCTTCGTGGACCGTCACCTGCGCCTGTACCCCATCAAGGGGAAGCAGACCGCCAAGGAGACCAAGGACACCATGCTGTTTGCCGACGGCAAGGCTGCGCCGCTTGCCATGGCTGCGGTACGGGTCTGGCAAGTAGGCGCATTCAGGGGCGGCATGATGGTGAACCACAGTGGCGAGCCAGTGGCCATCATTCGCCCGGCCACAGTCAAGATGTATTCCGGACTGAGCCACATCTACGAGATCGAAATCGATCTGTCCAAGCTGCCGGGCGGCGCGAGCCTCAGTACCATGTGCACCTTCGCCTGGATGGTGCCGGTGCCGCAGAAGTACGTGCAACGCCCCGAATTGAAAGGCGTGGAGATGTGGGAGTATCAGGACCAGGTGATCCTGGATTTCCTGGACGCGCAGAAGACCAATCCCCAGCGAAGCCACTACCCCAACCTGTATGAGTTCGATCTGAAAGCGCCGTTGTCGGCAACGGCCCTGCCAAGGCAAACACCGGAGACGACGCATCGCCTGATGGCGTGGCACCCGATCATCCGCAGCAAGGCCACGGCCCTCAAGATCGGCCATCTCTCCGACGTGCACGTCAACGCCAGACAAAACGCGCTGGCAAAATCCCCGGCCCATCTGCTGGAGTTGCCCGGCGGCGCTCCCGCGCCCGAGACGCCGGCCAAGCCGCCGGCTTCCAACCTGTGCAATAGCTTCATTGCGCTGCACGGCCTGGTGGAACGCTTCGGCAAGGGTGACTCCGACACGCCAAAGGCTGACGCCCTGGTCATCACCGGCGACCTGCTCGACTTTAACCGCAACCTGGATCCGGCTGCGGTGCCGGCTGACAACATAGGCGAACAGTGGAAAGCGTTCAATGTTCTGAACAAGATCGGGGACGGCGCACTGTACAAGCGCGGACTGGACGACATGCTGGTGTATTCGCTGCTGCGTCATGCCTACCGCGAACTGAACCTGCCGGTGTTCCTGACCACAGGCAACCACGAGGCGTACCAGATACCCTACGGCATCTCGCCCCGCCAGAACCCCTGGGTGCTGGCTGCCGGGGTGCTCGAGGACGAAGGCGCCTTCGGCAAGGCGCCCCATGGGCTCAGGCCGGTCAACCTGGGGGCCGCCGGGCTTGCCAGCGCAGCGACCAAGTATAAGTTGCTGGCAGCAATCGGCAAGGATGCTTATCTTACCCGCAGTCCGGCCGATGTCTATGCCGATGCGGACCGCGCCAGTGAGTTCGTTGAGGCAAAGGCCAATGATGGCATCGCGGCCGATCACAACCTGACCATCTACGAAGCCTGTCTGGCCTATGGGCCAACCTACCCTCAGGTGCTTACCGCGAAAAACTACGACGCAGGCTACTACGACTGGTTCTTCATCCTGTTCACACCGCTTTCGGACTGGCGCCATGTCTACGGCACGCAATACATGCTCGGCCTGGACTGGGGACCGGAAGAGGAGTATGTCAATCTGTCGGGAACAATGCCGCTGCGTGCGGACAAGCAGGGAGCGGGCATCCTGCCGCGCGCCAAGCAAGCCATCAGCGATGCGCAGCGTGCACTGCTGAACAGGACCCAGTACCTGGCGAAGAGCAAATACCATGGACAGATGCTGCTGTTTTCGCACTTCACATTCGTCAACTATGACACCAAGGTGGCCTTCTCCGATCGGGACCGCATGTTCGTGCCGGCCAATGCGCTGGGCGACTGCACCAAAGCAGGAGAAAACAGCGGCGGCTGGAACTTCAATAATATGGGCACCTGCGAACGCAATCTGGCCTGGTTTTTCCAGAACTGCGCCAACCAACGCAAGACGGGCGGTGTGGACGTGCATTTCAGCGGGCACTCGCACCGCGCCGGCGTGTACACCACGTCCCAATCGGAGCAAGGAAGCGTCGTACACGTCGTCGGTGCTTTCGACCCCGGACTGCAGCCCAACGACAAAGCCAATGCGATCGAGCCCGGCGTGACAAAGTTCGTCGTGAGTTCCTGCGGCGGGCCGATTGGCGTGCAGAACCTGAATCACGAACTGGGTGGCTGGACCCTCACGCCGCCCTCGGGCACGCTCTACGACAGCACCGCAAAGTCGCCATTCCGGCAGATCACCTATACCAAGGGCAGCGCGCAACCGCGTTTGGCAGTGGCGCTGGATTACATGGAGATCAGCGACGCCGAACGGGTGCTCCAGTGGGAGCCTGCCAAGGGCAGTACCATCTTCCTGGTTGTTGGGCCGAAGACGCAGAAGCTTGAATGCATTGTGGCAATCAGGCTTTGGGGATTCAAGAAGAACACGCTACAAAACGACAGCGGCACATGGATGCCATTTGACACCACGCTCAAGTTCCGGCACCTCGCCGGAGGTAGCGCCCACGAATCCCCGGTGGCAGCGCCGCAAAGCGGGGTCTACGAGATGGCCCTGCCGGCCGCCAAGCTCGCCGATGTCAAGGAACTACAGGACGCGAAAACCACCCGCTGGTTCTGCGAGGTCAAGCTCAAGGCGCCAAAGGGGTTTCCGGCTAACCACTTCAAGCTCGATTCATGGTTCTTCCCCGTGGAATTCCGCATACGTAAAACCGGATACGGGCCCATGCCCGTGCTGCGCCGACGGCTTGGCGAACAGGGCGAGGTGCCTGATTGGGACTGGCTGTCCAAAACCCTTGGTGAAACCCGATATCCCGTCGCCAATAGCGTTACTGGCGTAGACACTCAATGACCAGCCGCCGCCGCTTCCTCGCGCTGCTGGGCATAGCCAGCCTCACCACTACCGGATGCACCAGAATGACTGCCAAGAAGATTGAAGAAATGCCGCGCGAGTATGCCTTGCTGATGGACCCGGAGAAGCGCCGCAAGGCATTGGGAGATCAGCGGCTGAAGATCAGCAGCGCAGATTTTGGTCTGGGCGGCACGGACTTCTACAAATTGGAGTGGGAAAACATCCACTTCTACGATTGCATCTTCTATGGCGTATTTCATCTGTTACGCATGCGCAATTGCGTGTTCGAACATTGCCAGTTTCCAGGCTCCAATTTCCAGGCCTCTGCCATGGAGGACGTTCTCTTCCTCCGCAGCGATACGATGGGCCGGGCTTACCTGATGGCACCAAGTGGGAAAAACGTCCGCTTCGTCGAATGCGATTTTGGCGGGAAGAACCCTGATCTCAATCAATATGGTGCCATCTACTTTAAAGGAGATGTTTCCTATGAGCGCTGCACCGGCCAGTACATGGATATTGGTGGCAACAGTATCGTCAGCTATCGCGACTGCAAATTTGGGAGCATTGATGCAAAAAATGGGACTTGGGACAATGGCAAGCAGTACCGCGCCACGGTCACCATCGACAACTGCACGTTCAAAGGGGAGACGCAAATCGCGAGATCGTCCCTCACCAGCCTCACCATCCGCAATAGCAAGTTCGATATCCTGGAGATCGGCCAATCCGACGTGCTGGGCGATGTCCTGATCGAGGGCGTGCAGGCTGGCGCGATGGTCGATATGTTCGCCAACGCTCGCTCCATCACCATCCGAAACAGCAGGTTCAGGGGCGTCAATGTCAACCCCGAGGAAAGCTACGACAAGCTCTATCGTTCGCTCGACTGCTTCGTTTCGCTTGGGGACCGCAAGAACCTGAAATCCGTTGTGCTGGAGAACGTGGAATGCGGGCGCGATGATCAGAGCGACAGGAACGTGGCGAACCAAGTTGGTGAGACCGTTTCTGGGTGCTGGATCATGGGAGGCCAGGACAGTACAGTGATTCGCAACTGCACCATCCCGAAGGCCGCACTGTGGCTGGATTCCGCTGACGTCTTGATCGACAACTTCACCGCCGACAAAGCCAGCTTCGTCACCAGCAAGATTGGCTCGCTCACTTTCCGCAATACCAACATCATCAAGGCCATCGACTTCACCGGCGTCCAGGTACAGAAACTCGATGCCAAGGGGCTGGTCCGATATACAGGGCAGCAGATCCTGACCGATGGCAGCAATGTCCGACTCTGAGCGCGGACTGGATGACCTGCTGGTGTATTCGCTGCTGCGTCATGCCTATCGCGAACTGATACCTTTCTCCTTGCGCAATGCGCTAACCATCGTCAAGCGTGCACAACGCTCACAAAATACATGAATCCTGATCAGAAAGAACGTCGGCTTTCCGCATCGCAATGCATTGGCATCGGGATGCTTCTCACAGTCCTTTCCATGCCAGTTGCCATTCTTTTCTTGATGCTGATAGCTACGCTGCTATCGACGCTGAGTATTAAGACTGACGGTTCTTTTGGTTTCATCGTCAGCGGAGTTGGTTGGCTCTATACGACATATCACGTTTTCTCCATCTTATCCCACAGGAAGCGATGGAATTATTGGGCACCACTCGTTATATTTGGGATGCTTGCCGGCATATGCTTGATTTATCTGCTTGTATTGATGTGGATTATGCCCATTTCTACGGTGGTCGGATGTTGTGGCCGATAGGGCCGCATTGGCTGGCGAGCCGAGCACGATCTCGGTGACGTGGATAGGTGGGTGATTCGATCCTGGTACAGAACCGCGAACCGACTCTCGGCGGCCACGCTGTGTTGCATGGAACTACTGCGCGGCGTAAGCGTTCTGCGAACACGCACATCCAGCGCTTGCGACCAACCGACATGCGCCGGGCCATCCGCTAAGGATTGTGTTCAAAACCCGCACAATGCCTGATATCCATGAGCAGGCTTGGCAGCCACAATGAGCGCATGAAACAGACGGACCTCGGCTTGGACTTGAGCAACCGGCGCACGCGCGTGTTTCTTGACGAGATGCAGCGCGTGGTGCCGTGGCGTGAATTCGTGGCGCTGGTTGTGCCGCCAGCGAAAGTCGAAAGTGGTGTACGGGCGGGGAGTTGAGGCAGGGAGTTGAAGGCGGTGGCGGTTTCAACTGAGAATCTGATTGTCGAAGTCAGAAACCAGCACAAGGAAACGCTCCACCATGCACGGACCGAAGACATACAGCCGTTGGCTGCATGACTGAGGCGACAACGAGATTGACGCGCGCCGCTTGCTCCGCGCCTGCGCAGTACTGTTCCCGCTTCCGTCAGCTTCTTGACGGCCCGGGGGCATGCGGTGGATGGTCAGCGACCATCGCTGCCTATCGATTTTTCCGCAACGAGGAGATCGAGTGGACAGACGTGATGCGGCCTCATTGGAGCGCACTGTGGCCAGGGCGGGTCGATATTTGGCGCTGGTAGCGGGTGTGACTTTTTGTTGCGGCTGGGTTAGGCTGCATGGCGCGACGCTATACTTCGCTCGTCGCTGCAACCACAGCGGCCGGGTTTAGCAGCCCGTTTAGGAAGGCGGACAACCGCCGCCAGGCGGTTTTTGTCCGTCGCGCCTTCGCACGTCCCTATGGGCGGGCCTTGGCGGGGGAGCCTTCGGGCTCGCTGGTTCCTTCTTACCGGTCTGCTAACCTCGCCATGCGCCCGCCCACCCCGATTAGCAGCGGGGAGCGGGGTCGAAATCGCTTAAGAAGGAGGCACCTCCATGCCCCAGTCTTCGCTCGCCCATTCCGGGCAAATCGCATCCCCCAAGCTCCCCATCATTCGCCAGCGCCTGCGCGCACCCCAATGGAGGGCGCTCGATGTATAACTACCCGCGCTACAACATCACCGCCCAACGCACAGGCCGCGATACCTTCCTGACCGCGCATGCTCCATCCGAAAGCCCGCTAAGCCTTGCCGCGGAAAAAACCGCGCAGCTCAATGCGTTGTTGTCTGTCGCCGTCGAGAACGCGGCGGGCGGCACCTTCTGCAACCTTGGTGAAGAGACCCAGGCCCATCTGCTTTCGCTGGTGGCCGTGCTTGCGCACGAGACGCTGGTGTTGAGCGAACTGGCCGCCGCGATGGATGAGCCGGAGGGCGAGAGTGGCGATGGATGATGCCAGCGCGCTGCCACGGCTTGAGGGGTGCGGAAAATTCCCAAATTCAATGCACACCGGTTGAAAAACGCAGCAACATGCCGCTGTGGGCGCGGCAACAGCTAGAATCGGCCATCGGGCCAGCCTTACCGCTGCCTTGCCGCGCCCCGCTGAATCGCACAGATCTCCGCGACAAGGGAGCCAATCCAGACTTCGAATTCCGCATGCGTCTCATCATCAAGCGCCTTTCCTTGCTGCTAGCCCTGGCTTTCAGCGTATCCGCAAACGCCGCGCCGGGCGTGGCCCAGGCGCCGGCGCCTGCCGCCGCGAAGCTGCCCGGCGCGGCGCCGGCGGAAGTTGTCAGCGTGGAAGGCATTACCGAGTACCGGCTGCCCAACGGCCTGCGCGTGCTGCTTGCGCCCGATGCTGCGCAGCCCGTCACCACGGTCAACATGACCTATCTGGTCGGCAGCCGCCATGAGAACTATGGCGAGACTGGCATGGCGCACTTGCTCGAACACCTGCTGTTCAAGGGCACGCCGGCGCTGCCGGGCAACACCATTGCGCAGGAGCTCACGCGCCGCGGCATGCAGTTCAACGGCACCACCGCGTTCGATCGCACCAACTACTACGAGAGCTTCACCGCCAGCGAGGAAAACCTCGACTGGGCGCTGAAGATGGAAGCGGACCGCATGGTCAACAGCTTTATCGCGCGCGAGGCGCTCGACAGCGAGATGACGGTGGTGCGCAACGAGATGGAGCGCGCCGAGAACAATCCCGGTGGCATGCTGATGCAGCAGATGCGCTCGGCCGCCTATCGCTGGCACAACTACGGCAAGGCGCCGATCGGTGCGCGCAGCGACGTGGAGCACGTCGCCATCGGCAACCTGCAGGACTTCTACCGCCGCTATTACCAGCCTGACAACGCGGTGCTGGTGGTGGCGGGCAAGTTCGACGTGGCCGCCACGCTCGCGCGCATCGGCAAGTACTTCGGCGCCATCCCCCGGCCCACGCGCGCGCTGCCAGTCCAGTACACCGTGGAGCCGCCGCAGGAGGGCGCGCGCGAGGTCACGCTGCGCCGCGTGGGCGACTCGCAACTGGTCGCGGTGCAATATCACATCGCGCCGGGCGCGCATCCGGATACGGTGGCCCTGCAACTGCTTGCCGATATCCTGACCGATGGCTCGGGCGGCCGCCTGTACAAGGCGCTGGTCGAGAGCGGCAAGGCCAGCTGGCAGTCTGGCTCGGTATCGGGCATGAAGGATCCCGGCTCGGTGCTGTTCGCCGCCGGGCTGAGCAAGACGCAGGATCTCGAAGCCGCGCGCCAGGTGCTGGTGGCGCAGGTGGAGGGCTTTGCCGCCCGGCCGGTGACGCAGGTGGAACTGGACCGCGCCCGCACCCGCCTGCTCAACAGCTACGAGCGCCTGCTGGAGAATCCTTCCGGCTACGCCGTCGCCTTGTCCGAGGCCATCGCCAAGGGTGACTGGCGCCTGCTGCTGGTGGCACGCCAGCAAGCCGAGCGCGTCACGCTAGCGGACCTGCAACGGGTCGCGCAGAATTACCTGCGCGCCAGCAACCGCACGCTCGGCCGCTTCATTCCCATCGACATGCCCGGCGATGCGCCGGCCGAGACGCTGGCCCGGGCCTCCATGCCCGCCGCGCCGGACGTCGCCGCGCTGGTGGCGGCCTACCAGGGCAAGCCGCCCAAGGCCGCGGTGGCAGCCTTTGATCCCAGCCCGGACAATATCGAGGCGCACACGCTGCGCGGCAAGCTGGCCAACGGCATGCAGTTCGCGCTGCTGCCCAAGCCCAGCCGCGGCCAGACCGTCAACGGCACGCTGAGCCTGCGCATGGGCGACGTCACCAGCCTGCAAGGCCAGGACGCGGTCGGCAGCCTCACCGCCGCCATGCTGATACGCGGCACCACCCGCCTGGAGCGGCAGCAGATTGCCGACCGCCTGTCTGCGCTCAAGGCGGTGGTGTCGGTCCAGGGCGATGCCGAAGCGGTCACTGTGCGTTTTGAAGCGCGCCGCGAAACGCTGGCCGACACACTCGCGCTGCTGCGCGACATCCTGCGCGAGCCGAGCCTGCCCGCCGCGGAGTTCGAGACCCTGCGCGCCAACGCCATCGCCGGCATCGAGAGCGGCCTGGGCCAGCCCGAGGCGATCGCATCGAACGTGCTCGGCCGTCACGGCAATCCCTACCCATTGGGGGATCCGCGCTATGTCGGCACCCCGCAGGAGGACATCGCGGCGCTGCGGCAAGTGCAACTGGCCGACCTGCGCGCCTTCCACACGCGCTTCTACGGCGCGAGCCACGGCCAGGTGGCGCTGGTCGGCGACTTCGACCGCCAGGCGGCGCAGGCGCAACTGGCCACGCTGTTCGGCGACTGGCAGGCCCAGGTGCCCTATGCCCGCATCGAACGCCCCTTCGTGCCGCTGGCACCGGCCCACCTGACCCGCGAGACGCCGGACAAGGCCAATGCCATCTACCTGGCCGCGCTGCCGGTCGCGCTGACCAGCGATGCACCGGAATATCCGGCCCTGGTGATCGCCAATCGCGTGTTCGGCGGGAGCGCGCTCAAGAGCCGGCTGGCGGATCGCCTGCGCCAACACGACGGCATCAGTTACAGTGTCGGCAGTTTCGTTCAGGTAGGTGCGCTCGACACCAACGGGCGCTTCGGCATGCAAGCGCTCTATGCGCCGCAGAACCTGGGCAAGCTCAAGCGTGGCGTGGAAGAGGAACTGTCGCGGCTGGCAGCCGCCGGCATCACGCCGGAGGAGCTGGCACAAGCCAGGAGTGGCCTGCTGCAGCAAGGCACACTGGCCCGCACCAGCGATTCCGCGTTGGCCGGCACGCTCGCCAGCCAGCTATTTCTGGGGCGCACGATGCGCTTTGTCACGGAATACGAGCAAGGTATCGCCACGGCGACCGTCGAACAGGTCAATGCGGCCATCCGCAAGCACCTGGACCCGGCGCGGGTGGTGCATGTGTATGCGGGAGATTTTTCTGTCACGGCAGTGCAAGATGCCGGGGCGACGATAAAGACAATAGAGGCAACAAAGGCGATGAAGGCAATGAAGGCGAACGGGCCGGCAAACGAAGCCGTGACCGTCCCCTAAAGGGCAATACTGGAGGAAAATAGTGGCAACGCAGGGCGGTGCGGGACACCGCTGGCGCAGTAGTCCAAACGGCTTGGGGGCAACCCCTTGCCGCAATGACGCGTTGACTGTATATTCGTACAGTATAAGACGATATAAGAGGTGTGGATGTCAATAGTGCGAGCTAGCAGCAAAGCAGAAGCGCTTCGGCTTCTCGCATCGAAAGATGTGCTGGCGCTTGAGCTGGACTATGAAACCGGATGGCAGGACGCCGTCGAACTTGGCCGGCTCGGAGAGAAACGCGGCATCAAAGTGCAATACCGCGGACAGGAGAGCATTGCTGTCCATTCGCGCGAAGCCCTGATCGAAGGGCTGTCTAAGACCAAGACCACCTTCAGGCAGCGCAATCTGTATTGCCAGTTCGATCTCGGCACGCTTGCCGACCATGAACTGCTCGATCTCGAAGCCAAGGCGACCCGACTGGGCGACTACATCCTGGCAGGCCATCTGCTAAGGGATGTGGACGGAGTCTGGCCGCAAGAAGCGCAGTAACACAGACAAGACGCAGCAAGTCCCAAGAAGTCCCAAGAAGTCCCAACAAGACCCGGCAAGACACAGTAATAGGCGTTATTCACGTCAAACGCAGCGGACCTGGCCCATCGCCTCGCCCCGCTGCCGCGACCCACGGCGCCAGCCCTGCCGCGTGATGCGGCCAGACGCGTTTTTCGGCCGGCACCCCGCCGGTACGGGCTGCGAGCCGCCTCGCCAGCCATTCCCCGCCCCCCCAAGTAGTGCAAGACAGGTCACCCTGCGCCGCCATCACGGCGCAATCGCACTACACTGGAATCCTGCCTGCCGATCTCGCACCACGGCCTTTTAGCGTGGGCGACATGCCGAACGGAAGAGACAAACCATGACAGACCTGTCCGCCCCCCTGCTCGATGCGCCGCCGAGCGCCGAGGAAAAGCGCAAGCGCATCTACGCGATCGTGGCCGCGTCTTCCGGCAATCTGGTCGAGTGGTTCGACTTTTACGTCTACGCGTTCTGCGCCATTTACTTCGCGGGGTCTTTCTTCCCCAAATCCGATCCCACGGCGCAATTGCTGAACACCGCCGGCGTATTTGCCGCGGGCTTCCTGATGCGGCCGATTGGCGGGTGGCTGT
This sequence comes from Cupriavidus sp. UME77, assembly GCF_014170355.1. Taxonomy (NCBI): domain Bacteria; kingdom Pseudomonadati; phylum Pseudomonadota; class Betaproteobacteria; order Burkholderiales; family Burkholderiaceae; genus Cupriavidus; species Cupriavidus sp. UME77. Next base: position 209,373 of record NZ_LZZU01000055.1, on the reverse strand, counting down.
TCGGGCGGATTGCCGACCGGCATGGCCGCAAGAACTCGCTGCTGATCTCGGTGACGATGATGTGCTGCGGCTCGCTGCTGATCGCCAGCCTGCCTACCTACAACAGCATTGGCGCCTGGGCGCCGGCGCTGCTGCTGGTCGCGCGGTTGCTGCAGGGGCTGTCCGTCGGCGGCGAATACGGCACCACCGCCACCTATATGAGCGAGGTGGCGCTCAAGGGCCAGCGGGGATTTTTTTCGTCGTTCCAGTATGTCACGCTGATCGGCGGGCAGTTGCTGGCGGTGCTCGTTGTGGTGGTGCTGCAGCAGTTCCTCGACGAGGCTGAGCTCAAGGCATGGGGCTGGCGCATCCCGTTCGTGATCGGCGCCATCACGGCGGTGGTGGCGCTGTTCCTGCGCCGCACCCTGCATGAAACGACCTCCGCCGCCAGCCGGGCGAGCAAGGAGGCCGGCACGCTCACGGAGCTGTTCCGCCATCACAAGGCGGCCTTCTTCACCGTGCTTGGCTATACCGCGGGCGGCTCGCTGATCTTTTATACCTTCACCACGTATATGCAGAAGTACCTGGTCAACTCCGCCGGCATGTCGATCAAGACAGCCAGCTACGTGATGACCGGCTGCCTGTTCTTCTACATGTGCATGCAGCCGTTCTTTGGCGCGCTGTCGGACCGCATCGGGCGACGTGCCAATATGCTGCTGTTCGGCTCACTTGGCACGCTGGCCACGGTTCCGATCCTGACGGCGCTCGGGAGCGTGAAAAGCCCCTTTGTCGCCTTCGTGCTGATCTCCCTGGCGCTGGCCATTGTGAGCCTCTACACCTCCATCAGCGGCATCGTGAAGGCCGAGATGTTCCCGACCGAGATCCGGGCGCTGGGGGTGGGGCTGGCCTATGCCGTGGCCAACGCGATCTTCGGCGGCTCGGCCGAGTATGTCGCGCTGGACCTGAAATCGCTGGGCCACGAATCCAGCTTCTACTGGTATGTGACGGTGATGATGGTGATCGTGTTCCTTGTCAGCTTCCGGCTGCCGCGGCAGGCTAAGTACCTGCACCACGAGCACTGACGCGCCAGCGCGTCAGACGGGAAAGGCAGCGCGCTGGCGCGCGCCTGCGCGGCTTGCCACGTGCCTGGGGCCCACGGCCAGCTCGACGCCCACGCCATCGCCAAGCAACAATGCCTGCGACGCCGTGCGCACGCCCATGCCGCCACCGAGGTCATCGGCCCGCAGCCCGAAGGCCGTCTCGCTCGCCCACATGCCCAGCGCAGCGCCATCGCGCTTGAGCGTCAGCACGGCCTTGTGCGAGGTATAGGACAGCCAGCGCCGCGCCACGTGATGCACCGGCAGGCACAGGCGCTCGGCCAGCGCGTCCAGCACGTCGAGGTCCACCGCGCCGGGCAAGGCCAGGCGGCAGGCATTGAGCGGCATCAGCAGCCGGCTGGCAAAGGCGTAGGCGAGCCCGCCGGCCGAGTCATCGTCCGGCATGGCCATCAGCTCGGCGTTGGTGCATTCCACGTAGTCCAGCTCACTGCCACCCAGCAGCTGCCGGCCTAGCAGGTACGCAATCATGAAGCGCACATCCGGCGCCGCCAGGCTATCGCTGTAGAGAATCGTCCAGGCGCCCGTGCCCGTGCGATACAGCGCGCCGTCGAAGCTTTGCAGCCGGGTTGGCTGGACCGAGGAAACCGGATCGTCGCGGCCCAGCGCGCCGGCGGCATCGAGCGCCAGGCGGATGCAGTCCAGCGGCGTGCAGGCGGGCCGCGCGGCGCGGGCCATCAGCGCTGCGATGATCGGGTAGCAAGGCGCGGTGCTATCCGGGCCTGCGTGGTCGTTGCCGGGCACCGCTTGCGATGGCGGCGTATCGAGCCGGCGAGGGGCGCGCATGGACGGAAAACCGGCGTAGCTAGCGGGAACCTTGAGAGCGGCAATAGCCATCGGGGCAGCCTCCGTTGAGACAACAGGACATTGCGTTGCGCGCGTCCATTGGCCAGGCCGATGCACGCTGCCCACAAGTGGCACCAGTGCGGCACGGGCCCTCTCGCGGAGCCCGCCGGTCGTGCCGGCAGGCATCCGCGCCCTCCGATCAGTCGCGCAGCAGCTGCTTGGCGATGATCAGTTGCTGGATCTGCGTGGTGCCTTCATACAGGCGCAGCAGGCGCACGTCGCGATAGAAACGCTCTGCCTTGTACTCGGCGATATAACCGGCGCCGCCATGGATCTGCACGGCGCGGTCGGCCACGCGGCCCACCATCTCGGTGCAGAACATCTTGGTGCAGGAGGCCAGCATGCTGACTTCCGGATCGCTCTTGCCCGGGGTTTTGGCGTCGTAGCGCTGGGCGCAATCGCGCACCATCGACAAGCCGGCGTACAGCTCGGCCTGGCTATCGGCCAGCATGGCCTGGATCAGCTGGAAATCGCCGATCGGCTGGCCGAACTGCTTGCGCTCCTTGGCATAGGCCACGGCATCGGTGATCAGGCGGTGCGCCATGCCGCAGGCCAGCGCCGAGATATGCAGGCGGCCGCGGTCGAGCACCTTCATGGCCGTCTTGAAGCCAACGCCAGGCACGCCGCCGATGATGTTGGCCGCCGGCACGCGCACGTTTTCCAGCACCACGTCGCAGGTCTTGGTGCCGCGCTGGCCCATCTTCTTGTCCGGCTTGCCAAGCGAAATGCCCGGGGTGTTGGCCGGCACGATGAACGAGGAGATGCCCGAGGCGCCGGCACCGCCGGTGCGCGCCATCAGGGTAAATGCGCCCGCGCGCGGTGCGTTGGTGATGAAGCGCTTGGTGCCGTTGATGATGTAGTGGTCGCCGTCGAGCTCGGCCTTGGTCTGCAGCGAAGCCGCGTCGGAGCCGGCATTGGGCTCGGTCAGCGCGAACGAGATCACCAGTTCGCCGCTGGCGATCTTGGGCAGGTATTCCTGCTTCTGTGCCTCGGTGCCGTCCATCAGGATGCCCTGCGAGCCGATGCCGACATTGGTGCCGAAGACCGAGCGGAAGGCAAAGGCTGTGTGGCCAAGGTCGTACACCACGTCGCATTCCTGCGACATCGACAGGCCAATGCCACCGTAGTTTTCAGGGATGGAGATCCCGAACAGGCCCATCTCCTTCATGTCGGCAACGATGTCCGCCGGCACATCGTCGGTTTCCTCGAGCGTGTCTTCCGCCGGCTTCAGGCGTTCGTCGATGAAACGCTGCACCGACGCGCGCAGCAGCGAAAAGGATTCTGCATCCAGGCTCATGGGGATCTCCGGTCAAAGCAAGCAACGATGTGCCCAACATGGTACGCCGTCACCCGTTTTTGACAATCCCACAGGTATTGAACAGAATGGATAATCTCTTTTGACAATCAAGAGAAGGGCACAAAGAAGCATATTCCTGGTGCGGCTGGCCTCCTGCTGGCTAGCGCCCTGCCGCTTCGGCGGCGAAATCGCTAAGCTCCCGCGCCCGGTCCGCCGTCATCTGCATAAAACAGGCAGACGCGTTGACACCGGCGATCGTGCCGCCATCGGGATCGGCCTGGAAGCTGCAATTGGCGTCCCGGAACTTCAGCCAAGCGCGCTGGGCGTCGAGCAATTTTGCTTTCCTGGCGGCAGGCAATGCCTGTTGAAGGCTTTTATAGGCGGCATTCAGCGATTTATCCTGCCGCGCCGTCTCCGCCGCGATGCAGTCGTGCATGCCGGCGGTAGTGACATCCGGACGATCCATGCAGGCCCCGTATTGCTTTGACAACAATTTTTCATCCGCCAGCGCGGCAAAAGACGCGCAAAGCAGCAACGCGGAAAGCAGCGCTTTTTTCATATCGGGTCTGGGGTCTGGGAGGGGGGAATTTGGTGAGGGACGCCATTGGCGCGAGCCTTGCGCAAGGCTTGCGCCAATGGCTTGCCGCAGCGCCCGCAAGGGGAAGCTAGCGCCGGCGGGGCCGGCGCCACTGCGTCAATGAGACAGCAATGCGATCAGGCTTCGGCGATCAGGAAGCGGGCACGGTTCTTACCCAGCCAACCCGGTGCGCGGCCACGGCCGGTCCAGGTAGCGCCAGTCTTGGGATCGCGATACTTCGCGGGCAGGGTGGACTTGGGCTTGGCCGCGGCGCCATTCGCGTTGGCAGCCGGGCGGCCCCGGCGGCGCTTCGGGGCGATGTCGTCGGCCGTCAGCTCATATTCCGCCATCAGGCCCTGGATCTGCGCAATAACGCCCGCCACTTCGCTGGCACGCATCTCGGCCAGCTTTGCTTCGAGCGCTTCCTTCTCTGCAATCAGCTGCTTGTAAGTTGCCATTTTGATTCTCCTGGAGCGGTGTTAATTCAATGATAGGGGAAAATTTGCTGGCATAGCCTACCACGTTTGATTAAAGAAAATCCAATCGCGTAAGAAGTTGATACATCCGACCAGATTTGCACAAGAATAGAAAACGCCGTGGAAACGCCGAATGCGGGTGCGATTGGACGCCGGATCGCACGTGCGATGCCTCCGCATTCCGGATCGCAATGCGGGTTCAGGTAATACCCTATGTGCGGGATTTCTCTGCCATGCCATCGGCGCCATTGGATCCCCCCATTGGATCCCCCCATTGGCATGCGTCCTGACGGTGCATTCATCCGACAGCGCGATGACACAATTTGACAACATCCAGAAAGGTTCCTGAAAGGACATTGCCCTGCAGGCATCGAAGCCGCAATTCCCGTTCTGCCACGAAAAATGTACAGACAATGTGATAAAAAAGCCTGTCGGAGCGCGCCCGGCTTTGCCGTAATTGCCCCCAAACCGGCTAAATGCATGGGCCTGAAGCTAAGCAATATCCACTTTTAGCGCAAGCTCGCCTGCATCCACGCCTGGACTTGATCCTGACTTTGATGCCTGGCATTCAAGCCCCATGCATCATTCAAAAACAGGAGATGGCAATCCGCTAGCGCGATGCAAGCCCCGGCCAACCGGCTCCCGCACGGCGTTTGATACGCGGCATTCGCGCTTGCGCAATCCCGTGTTCACTGTCACTCCAATAGGCGCCGGACCGCATTGCACGGAAAAGACCGCGCGGATTTCTCCTTTCCTTACCGACCGGGCCGGTGATCGCTGGCGCCGGGCCAGGTGCAACACCCCGGCGAATCCGTGTTCTACCCGCTCCTATCCGGCCTGGATGCTTTCGTGGCGCGCCTGGCGCTGGCTGGAATTCGCCACCGATTTCCGGCGCCTGGACCGGCGCATGCACAATCAATCGATGACCGCCGATCACCAGCGCACGGTGGTGAGCGAACGCAATATCGGCAACGGATATGTCTCCGCTGTAGTGGCAATCCGCTCCCCCCGCACTGGAAGAAACCGCTGCTTGCGAAGATCATCGCTTCGACATCAGGGGACATCAGGGGGCATAAGGGAACATAAAGGGAATGCCCCGGCGCGATCCTTTGCGCATCAGCCTTTGACGCAATTGCGTTGTCTTGGCTTGCCCGTCTTTAGATGGCGTGCCGCCATCAGGAGCGGCCAGCATCGCCGGTTCACGCATTGGGCACGCGGCGGCTTGATAAACTGTTTGCCATGCCCGTCAACGCCAGCACGCTTTCACCCGAACAAGAGCAAGCCACCAAATGGACCTGAACGCCTTACGCCTTTTCGTGGACATCGTCGACGCCGGCAACCTCTCGGCTGCCGCGCGCAAGCTCAAGATGACCCGCGCCAACGTGAGCTACCACCTCAAGGCGCTGGAGGAAGCGCTGGGCGTGCAGCTGCTGCGCCGGACCACCCGGCACGTCGAGCCCACGCCCGTGGGCGCCGGCCTGTACGAGCACGGGCGCAACATCCTCGGTGAAGTGGCGGCGGCCAACGCGCTGATCAACAGCATGGGCAAGAGCCTGCATGGCCATGTGCGCTTGTCGGTGCCTACCGGGCTGGGGCACTCGATGCTCTCGCCGCTGCTGGTGAAGTTCAAGCACCGTTACCCCGACATCACCCTCGATGTGGTGTTCGACAACCGCATCCACAACCTGGTCTCCGAAGACGTGGAGGTGGCGCTGCGCATCATCTCCACGCCGCCGGACTCGGTGGTGGCGACCGAGATCGGCGTGGTGGAGTGGGTGGTGTGCGGGTCTCCCGGCTACCTGGCCACGCAGCCGCCCCTGCGCGACCTGGCCGATCTCAAGGACCACGCCATCGTCTGCGCCTCGCCCATCGGCCAGAAGCTCAAGGCCTTCGGCACGCGCGGCACCGGCAGCGACGCCGTGCGCGAGCAAGTGGCGCTGGAACCCACGCTGAGCTCGGAGAATTTCGCCTTCCTGAAGGACGGCGTGCTGGGCGACCTGGGCCTGGGCATCTTCCCGATCTACGCCATCGGCGCGGAACTCGACGCGGGCACCCTGCTGCCCGTGCTGGCGGATTACCACATCAGCGTGTTCGGCAGCCGCCTCTACATGCTGACCATGCCCAACCGCTACCAGACCATGGCCACGCGCTACCTGCTGAACTTCCTCAAGACCGAACTGCAGGCCCTGTGGCCACAACCGCGCCGCTTGCCGGCCATGGATGCGCACGACGAGGCATGACGCGCTGCGCGTGGCACCCCGGCGCCAAAGGCACCGTCTATAGTAGGAAGCGCTAGGGTCCGTCGCGGCCCTGAGCGCAACGTACAGCGAAGGAGACGCATCATGGCCTTGGCTACCACCCTGGCAAATTGCCTCAACAGCAGGAACAGCCGTTTCGACACCATCCGCCATCCCTACACCCTCAGCAGCATGGCCACTGCGGAGGCAGCGCACGTTCCCGGAGATCGCCTGGCCAAGACCCTGTTGCTGGAGGATGACATCGGCTACGTAGCCGCGGTGATCCCGTCCAGCCATCACCTGAACCTGGCAGCCATCTGCGCGCAATCCGGGCGCACGCTGGTACTGGCCCACGAAGAGGAGATCCGCGAAGTCTTCAAGGATTGCGACCTGGGCGCCATCCCGCCGGTAGCCATGGCTTACGGCATGCATACCTACCTCGACGAGGCCCTGCTGTCCCAGCCCGAAGTGTTCTTCGAAGCCGGCGATCACCAGCAACTCGTGCACATGAGCAGCGAACAGTTCGCCGACCTGATGGTCGGTGCCGAGCACGGGCGCTTCTCACGCCACATGATGTAGCGGGCCAAAGCTGCCAAACGGGCCAAAGCCGCGCGCCATGACGACGGCTGTCTCTCCCTCTCCCCTCAGGGGGAGAGGGCCGGGGAGAGGGGTGGCTTAGCTAGGAGCCACGCAAAGCGAAGCCCGTGGGGTTGTCCAGCACGCAGGCGCTACGCGGGAAAGGGAAACGCGACAACGCAGATCCGGCTTCTCCAGGTGTCTTTTTGCCTCGCGCCAGAGGCCTTACTGCAGGCTGATCCCCGACTGCTTGACCAGCTTCTCCGTGCGCGGGATTTCCGCGCCGACCATGGCGTTGAAATCAGCCACCGAACCGCCGCGCGGCTCCGCGCCGGTAGCGGCGAGCCTCTCGCGAAAACCCTGGTCCTTGAGCAGCTTGTTGATCGAGACATTCAACTTGGCAACCACCTCGGCGGGCGTGCCTTTCGGCGCGACAATCCCATACCAGGGCGCGATATCGAAGCCCGGATAGCCCTGCTCGGCAATCGTGGGAATATCCGGCGCCATCGGCGAGCGCCTGGCATTGGAAACACCCAGCGCGCGCAGCTTGCCCGCCTTCACATACGGCAACCCCGTCATGATGGTGTCGAAGTACATCGACACCTGCCCGGAAAGCAAAGCGGGAATCGCTTCGCCCGCGCCTTTGTACGGCACGTGGACGATATCGATGCCGGCCAGCGCCTTGAGCATCTCGCCTGCCATATGCGACGTGGTGCCCGCGCCAAACGACGCATAGGTCAGTTTGCCCGGATTGGCCTTGGCGTAAGCGATCATTTCCGGCAGCGTCTTGAAGGGCAGGCCAGGGCTGGCCAGCAGGATGTTCGGCGTGATGGCCACCACCGCGACCTTCTCGAAGGCGTCTGGATCGTAGCTGAGCTTCTTGTAGAGGAAGCGGTTGGTCACCATGGAGGCGGGACCCGACATCAGCAAGGTGTAGCCGTCTCCAGGCGCGCGCGCGGCTGCCTCGCTGCCGATCATGGCCGCGGCGCCTGGCCGGTTTTCCACGACGAAGGTCTGGCCGTACTCGCGGCCCAGGCCGATGCCGAGCTGGCGCGTGATGAGATCGGTAGCGGAGCCTGCCTGGAACGGCACGACGATGCGCACGGGTTGGGTGGGCCAGTCGTGCGTGGCTTGCGCTGATGCAGGGGAAGCGGCAACCAGGCCGGTGGCCAGCATGGCCGCCAGCGCGATGGCGCCGGTGCGGTGTTGGAGCAAACGGATGGACATGGGATTCCTTGCTTTGCGGAAGTGAAGACGTGAACCGTCGTGGTGGCAGCGACGGGCGATGCGCTTGAATTGCAAGTGCTGTGCCATCCGGTCCGGGCCGGAAAGCCGGTGCGCGCGGACGCGGCGGGGCCGCCCCCGCCGTTACCGTGGTATTGGGTTGGCTAGCGCACCGCGATGGTCAGCGGGGCGTCGCGCCGCGGTGCATCCTGCCTGTGCGGCGCACTGGTCTGGACCGATCCGTGACGGCTCCGGGAACGGCGCGGATCAGGCACTCACGCCACCAGCCTGCGCCACCATCGCGCCCAGCAGCACATTGGCGCCGGCTTCCAGGTGCTCGGGCTTGGCGTCTTCCACTTCGTTATGGCTGATGCCGTCCTTGCAAGGGACAAAGATCATGGCGGTGGGGGCCACCGTGGCGATGTACACCGCGTCATGTCCAGCGCCGGTGACGATGTCCTGGTGCGTGTAGCCCAGCGCCTGCGCCTGCTGGCGCACGTGGCCCACCAGTTCCGGCGCGAACGGCGTGGGGGGGAAATACTGCACGTCATCGATCTGCACGCCGAGCGGGTTGCCCGTGGTCTTGCCTTGCGCGAGCGCGTCGCAGGCCGCGCGCAGGCGGGCATCCATCTCGGCCAGCTTGCCAGCGTCCTGGTGGCGCAGGTCCACCGTGAACTTCACCGTGCCGGGAATCACATTGCGCGAGGCCGGATGGACATCGAGCACGCCCACCGTGCCGCGCCCGTGCGGCGCGAAATCGTGCGCGATGCGCACCACCTCCTGCAGGATGAATGACGCGCCATACAGCGCATCCCGGCGCAGCGGCATCGGCGTGGGGCCGGCGTGGGCCTCCATGCCGGTCACGGTCACGTCGTACCAGCGCAGGCCTAGCGAGCCGGTCACCACGCCGATCACGTTGTCGGCGTCTTCCAGCACCGGGCCCTGCTCGATATGCGCCTCGAAATACGCGCCGATCTCGCGCCCGCCAACTTCGGCGCTGCCGGCGTAGCCGATGGCACGCAGTTCATCGGCCACGCGCTTGCCGTCGTTGTCTGTCGCATCCAGCGCGGTCTGCAACGGGAAGATGCCGGCAAACACGCCCGAGCCCATCATCACCGGCACGAAGCGCGTGCCTTCCTCGTTGGTCCAGATTGCCAGTTCCAGCGGCGCCTCGGTCTGCACGCCCTGCTCATTCAGGGTACGCATGACCTCCAGCCCGGCCAGCACACCAAAGCAGCCGTCGAACTTGCCGCCCGTGGGCTGCGTATCGATATGGCTGCCGGTCATCACGGGCGGCAGGCTGTCGTTGCGCCCGGCACGGCGGCCGAAGATATTGCCGACCTTGTCAACCGTGACGGCAAGGCCGGCATCGCGCATCCAGCCCGTGACCAGGTCGCGCCCCTGGCCGTCAAGCGCGGTGAGCGCCAGGCGCGCGTTGCCGCCGCGCGGCGTGGCGCCAATGCGCGCCAATGCCATCAGCGACTGCCACAGGCGGTCGCCATCGATCTTCAATGTCGTCATGTCGGCTCTCCTTGTACAAGCGGAATCGGGTAGCGCAAGCGTTGTGGCACGTGGCTCAGGCCATGGCGGGTACGAGGCCCGACAAAAAGGAATCGAGCGCCGGACCGATCGCCTCGACCTCGTAGCCGCCTTCCTGCACCACCACCGTGGGCACGCCCAGCGCATTGATGCGCTCGCCGATGCCGCGATAGGCATCCAGCCCCACGCGCAGCACGCTGATGGGATCGTGGATGTAGGTGTCGAAGCCCAGTGCCAGCACCAGTGCCTGCGGACGGTAGTCACGCAGGGCATCGAGCGCGTTGTCGAGCGCGCCGAGAAAGCCGGCGTCCTCGGTGCCGTGCGGCAGCGGGAAGTTCAGGTTGTAGCCGTAGCCCGCGCCGTAGCCGCGCTCATTGGCGTAGCCGGTATAGAAGGGGTAGTACGCGCTCGGATCGGCGTGCAGGGAGATCGTCATCACGTCGGAGCGCTGGTAGAAGATCTGCTGCGTGCCATCGCCGTGGTGCGCGTCCACGTCGAGCACCGCCACCTTGTCGAAGCGCTTGAGCAAGGTCTCGGCGGCGATGGCTGAGTTGTTGACGTAGCAAAAGCCCACCGCGCGGTCGCTGTGCGCATGGTGGCCGGACGGGCGCGACAGCGAGTAGGCGATGCCTTGCCGGTCCTGCTGCTCGCACACGTACTCGGCGGCGGCCACGGCGCTGTGCGCGGAGCGCAGGATGGAGCGCCAGCTCTGCGGCCCGAGCGGCGCGCTCAGGTCGCCGAGGTAATAGCCGGCCTGGGCAATGATGGAATCCGTCGGGCACGGCACGCGGCGCGGCTGGTCCACGCGCCCGTTGTAGTAGGGCGAAAGATTGGGCAGCACTTCGATGCCCGGCTCGAACCCGGGCCGCGCCAGCGCCATCCAGCGCTCGTACGCATAGCCAAGAAAATCGAGATACGCCGGGCTGTGCACGGCCTCCAGCGGCGCGCGGCCAAAGTCGGCCGGCTCAGCCAGCGTGATGCCGCGCCCGGCCAGCGCGCGTTGCAACGCATGGGCCCGGGCGGGCACGTCGGTGGGTTCGCACAGGCGGCCCGCACGCATGAACTGGCGGGGCTGGTGCAGCAGTTGGTCATCCGAGAAGAAGGCGCGCATGATTGTTTTTTTGGGTGAGACTCACGGTTTCCCGGCTGCGGGAGGCGGCGCAACTGGCTTGATCTCGATTTCCACGAACACGCATTCGCCTTCGTGCGCGTTGATCACGTTGTGTTCGACGCCCGCGCCACGGTAGTAGGCGTGGCCCGCCACGAGCTGGCTGACGACTTCGCCGTCCGGCGTCTCCAGCCGCAGCGCGCCGGTGGTCATCGGCACCACCACGTAGTCGTAGCCGTGGCGGTGATGCCCGGTCTGCGCGCCCGGCGCAAAGCGCCACTCGGTAACGACCACGCGATCATTGTCCACCTGCACGGTGGGTACGGCCTGGGGTCTGCTCATGGTGGTTTCTCCTGATGACGCGTTGCGTTGTGCCGAGGGCTTAGCGGTCCACGCCGCCCATGCAGAGGTACTTGACCTCCAGGTATTCCTCGATGCCGTACGAGGAGCCTTCGCGGCCCAGGCCGGATTGCTTGACGCCACCGAAAGGCGCCACCTCGTTGGAGATCAGGCCGGTGTTGATGCCCACCATGCCGTACTCCAGCGCCTCGGCCACGCGCCAGATGCGGCCGATGTCCCGGCTGAAGAAGTACGAGGCCAGGCCGAACTCGGTATCGTTGGCCATGTTGACCACTTCCTCGTCGCTGGTGAAGCGGAACAGCGGCGCGAGCGGTCCGAAGGTTTCCTGCTTCGCCACCACCATGTCCGGCGTGACGCCGGCCAGCACGGTGGGCTCGAAGAACGTGCCGCCCAGGCTGTGGCGCTTGCCGCCCGTGAGCACGCGCGCGCCTTTTCCCAATGCATCGGCAATGTGCTGCTCCACCTTGGCGACCGCGTCTTCATTGATCAGCGGGCCTTGCAGTACGCCAGGCTCCAGGCCGTGGCCGACCTTGAGCTTGCTCACCGCGGCGACCAGCTTTTCGGCAAAGGCGTCGTACACCTTGTCATGCACGTAGAGGCGGTTGGCGCAGACGCAGGTCTGGCCGGCGTTGCGGTACTTGGACGCCATGGCGCCTTCCACGGCGGCGTCCAGGTCCGCATCGTCGAACACGATGAAGGGTGCGTTGCCGCCGAGTTCCAGCGACAGCTTCTTGATGGTGGGCGCCGACTGGCGCATCAGGATGCGGCCGACTTCCGTGGAGCCGGTAAAGCTGAGCTTGCGCACCACCGGGCTGCCGGTCAGCTCGCCGCCGATCTCGATCGAGCTGGTGGCGTCGCCCGTCACCACGCTCAGCAGGCCGGCGGGCAGGCCCGCGCGTTCGGCCAGCAGCGCCAGCGCAAGTGCCGACAGCGGTGTGTCTTCCGCCGGCTTGAGCACCATGGCGCAACCCGCCGCCAGCGCCGGGCCGGCCTTGCGGGTGATCATGGCCAGCGGGAAGTTCCACGGCGTGATGGCCGCGCACACGCCAACCGGTTCCTTGACCACCAGCAGGCGCTTGTCGGACGCGGGCGTGGCCAGCACGTCGCCGTGGACGCGCTTGGCTTCCTCGGCGAACCACTCCAGGAAAGAGGCGGCGTAGACGGCTTCTCCGCGCGCCTCGGCCAGCGGCTTGCCTTGCTCGGTAGTCATCAGCACGGCGAGGTCGTCGGCATTGGCCAGCATCAGGTCGTACCAGGCGCGCAGCACCTGGGCACGCTCGCGGGCCGTCTTGCGGCGCCACGCGGCCTGCGCCACGCGGGCCGCCTCGATGGCGCGGGTGGTTTCCGCCGCGCCCATCAGCGGCACGGTACCGATCAGCGAACCGTCGGCGGGGTTGGTCACGGGGAAGGTGGCGCCGCTGTCGGCGTTCTGCCACTGGCCGCCGATAAAGGCTTGCGAGCGCAGCAGGGTGGGGTCTTTGAGTTGCATGATCGTTCTGGTTCTCTCTGTCTGTTCGTGAATGGCTTCGTGGATCGCTTCGTGGATGGCTTCGTTTCAGCGCGTGAGCACGTCGGCCAGGATATCCAGCCCTTCGTCCATCACCGCGTCGGAAATCGTCAGCGGGAACAGGAAGCGGATCACGTTGCCGTACACGCCGCAGGACAGCAGCAGCAGGCCTTGCTCCAGCGCGCGGTTCTGCACCTCGCGCGTGAACTCCGCATCCGGCGCGCCGTCGGCGCGGCGGAATTCCACCGCCACCATCGCGCCCAGGCCACGGATCTCGGCAATCTGCGGCACGCGCGCTTTGAGCGTTTCCAGCCGCTCTACCAGGCGCTGGCCGAGTGCCGCGCCACGCGGGATCAACTGCTCGCCTTCCAGCACGTCCAGCACCGCCAGCGCCGAGGCCACGGCCAGCGGATTGCCGGCATAGGTGCCGCCCAGGCCGCCGGGCGCGGGGGCGTCCATCACCTCCGCGCGGCCACACACCGCCGACAGCGGCATGCCGCCGGCCAGGCTCTTGGCCATGGTGGTGAGGTCCGGCGCCACGTCGTAGTGCTCCATGGCGAAGAGCTTGCCGGTACGGCCGAAGCCGGTCTGCACTTCATCGGCGACCAGCAGGATGCCGTGCTCGTCGCAGATCGCGCGCAGCGCCTTGACGAAGGCCGGCGGCGCCACGTTGAAGCCACCCTCGCCCTGCACCGGCTCGAAGATGATGGCGGCCACGCGCTTGGGATCCACATCGGCCTTGAACAGGTGCTCCATTGCCTTGAGCGAGTCCTCCACCGACACGCCATGCAGCGCGCACGGGTACGGCGCGTGGAAGACCTCGCCGGGGAACGGGCCAAAGCCCACCTTGTACGGCACCACCTTGCCGGTCAGCGCCATGCCCATCATGGTGCGGCCGTGGAAGCCGCCGGAGAAGGCGATCACGCCCGGGCGGCCGGTCGCGGCGCGGGCGATCTTGATGGCGTTCTCCACCGCCTCGGCGCCGGTGGTGAAGAACGCCGTCTTCTTGGCGCTGCGGCCTGGCGCGCGCTGGTTGATCCGCTCGGCCAGCTCGATATAGCTGGCGTACGGCACGATCTGGTAGGCGGTGTGCGTGAAGCGCTCAAGCTGGCGTTGTATGGCTTCGACCAGCCGCGGGTGGCGGTGGCCGGTGTTGAGCACGGCGATGCCGGCGGCGAAGTCGATATAGCGCTTGCCTTCCACATCCCAGATCTCCGAATTCTCGGCACGCTCGGCGTAGAAGTTGCACATCACGCCAACGCCACGGGGCGTGGCGGCATCCTTGCGGCGAACCAGTTCGGCATTCTTCATCTGTTGCTCCATCTTTGATATCGGTTGTGCTGTCGGGGTTGTACTGTCGGGATCAGTGGGATCAGGCCGCGGCGCGGATCAGGGCCGGGTCCCACTCCTTGCCCGGAATCGCGGCAATCAGCCGCTGCGTGTAGGCATGCTGCGGCGCGTCGAAGATCTGGTCTGGCGGGCCGGACTCCACCACGCGGCCCTTGTGCATCACGATCACGTGGTGGCAGATCTGGGCGGCCACGCGCAGGTCGTGGGTGATAAAGATCAGGCCGATGTTCAGCCGCTTCTGCAGGTCGCCCAGCAGTTGCAATACCTGCGCCTGCACCGAGACATCCAGCGCGGAGACGGATTCATCGGCCACCAGCAACTTGGGATCCAGCGCCAGCGCGCGCGCAATGCCAATGCGCTGGCGCTGCCCGCCGGAGAACTGGTTGGGATAGCGGTCGAACGCGGAAGGCTCCAGGCCCACCAGCTGCAGCAGCTCGCGCGCGCGCGCCTGGGCCTGCGCCAGCGGCACGCCATTGGCGACAGGCCCATCGGTGATGATGCGGCCCACCGTATGGCGCGGGTTGAGCGAGGCGAACGGATCCTGGAAGATCATCTGCACATCGCTGCGCAGCGGGCGGAACTGGCGCTCCGTCAGCCGGGCGATGTCCTGCCCGTCGAACAGCAGCTCGCCGCCATCGATGTCGGTCAGCTTGAGCAGGCATTTGCCGATGGTGGACTTGCCCGAGCCGGATTCGCCAACGATGCCGAGCGTCTGCCCGCGCCGCACGCTGAAGCTCACGCCGTCCACGGCGTTGACCACGCGCTTCTTGCTGAACAGGCCACCGCCGGAGGAATACGTCTTGCGCAGGTCGCGCACCTCCAGCACGGTCTCGGCCGCCTGCTGGTCGCGCGCCTTGGCGCGCCCGTGCGGCACGGCGCCGATCAGCCGCCGCGTATAGGGATGCTGCGGATGGTTGAGCACCTGCTGCACCGGGCCTACCTCCACCAGCACGCCTTTCTCCATCACCGCGACGCGGTCGGCGATTTCCGCCACCACGCCAAAATCGTGCGTGACGAACATCACGCCCATGCCTTTGTCCGCCTGGATGCGCTTGATCAGCGCCAGGATCTGGGCCTGCGTGGTCACGTCCAGGGCAGTGGTCGGCTCGTCGGCGATCAGCAGCGCCGGCTCCAGCGCGAGCGCCATGGCGATCACCACGCGCTGGCGCTGCCCGCCGGACAGGCGGAACGGATAGCTGTGGATCAGCGTGGCCGGATCGGGCAAGCCGACGAACTCCAGCAGGTCCAGCACGCGCTTTGTCCGCGCCTCGCCGGGGTAGGCGTCGTGCACGCGCATGACCTCGGCAATCTGGTCGCCCACCGTCATCACGGGGTTAAGCGCCGACAGCGGCTCCTGGAACACCATGGCCATGGCCTTGCCGCGCATGGACAGCAAGGTCTGCTCATCCTGCGTGAGCAAGTCCTTGCCCTGGAACAGGATCTGACCGCCCTGCGGCTTCAGGTACGGCGGCAGCAGGCCCATGATGGCGTTGGCGCTCATCGACTTGCCCGAGCCGGATTCTCCGACGATGCAGAGAATCTCGCCGGCGTGCAGGTCGTAGCTGACATCCTTCACCGCGTGCGCACGGTCACCGCCCGTGGGCAGCGCGATGGTGAGGTCGCGCACGGATAGCAGCGGTAGCTTGTCTTGTGCTTGCATGGTGGCGTCTTCCTTGTCGTTACTCGCCACGGCGGCGCAGTTGCGGGTTCATGGCGTCGTTCAGGCCTTCGCCGATCAGATTGATGGACAGCACCGTCAGCAGGATCGCCACGCCGGGCCACACGCTCATCCACCAGGCTTCGCGGATCATGGTGCGGGCCGCGCCGATCATGAAGCCCCAGCTCATCATGTTGCGGTCGCCCAGGCCCAGGAAGGACAACGCGGATTCCGTCAGGATTGCCGTGGCCACCATGAACGAGGCCGACACGATGATGGGCGACATGGCGTTGGGCAGGATCTGCGTGAGGATGATGCGCAGCGGCTTCTGCCCGATCACCACAGCGGCCTGCACGAACTCGCGCTGCTTGAGCGTGAGGAACTCGCCGCGCACCAGGCGCGCCACCGGCGGCCAGGACACCACCGAGATGGCGGCCACGATGGAGTAGATGGTGGGATTGAAGATCGCCACGATCACCACCGCCATCGCCAGCTGCGGGATGGTCTGGAAGAACTCGGTAAAGCGCATCAGCGCGTCGTCGATGCGTCCGCCGCAGTAGCCGGCCACCGACCCGATCAGGATGCCGAACACCAGCGCCACGCCGGTGGAGATCACGCCCACCAGCAGCGAGACGCGCGCGCCGTACAGCATGCCAGCGGTGATGTCGCGCCCGAGCATGTCGGTGCCAAAGGGAAACGCCGCGTCGGCAAACGGACGCACCAGCGGATCGCCCACCATCAGCCAGGGCGACTCCTCGTACAGCACCGGCGCCAGCAGCGCCACGGCAACCACCAGCAGCAGCACGACCAGGCCGATCACGGCGCCGTAGTTGCGGCAATAACGTTGTGCGAAGGCTTTCATGCCGTGGCTCCCTTGCCGCCCACCGAGATGCGGGGGTCGATGAAGCGGTAGACGATATCGGTCGCGAGGTTGAAGAACACAACCAGCGCCGAGGTGACAAAGAAGATGCCGAGCAGCAACTGGTAGTCGCGTTGCAGCAGGGCATCGAACATCAGCCGGCCAATGCCCGGCCAGGAGAACACGGTTTCGGTCAGCACCGCGCCGCCTGCCATCTGGCCGAGCTGGATGCCGGCAAAGGTAATGACCGGCAGCAGCGCGTTGCGCAGCACGTGCACGCGGATCACGCGGCCCGCGGGCACGCCCTTGGCGCGCGCGGTCTTGACGAAGTCCATGCCCATCACTTCCAGCATCGAGGCGCGGGTCAGGCGCACGTACACCGCCATGAAGAAGCAGCCGAGCGAGATGGTGGGCAAGATCATGTGCAGCGCCACATCCTGGATGCGCGCCAGGCCGGTATAGCCTGCGCCGATGGTTTCCATGCCAAACGCCGGCAGCCAGCCCAGCACCACAGAGAACAGGATGATGGCCATCAGCGAGAGCCAGAACAGCGGCGTGGCGTACAACAGCAGCGCCGCGGACATCACCGCGCTGTCGATCCAGCGCCGCTTGTTCTCATAGCGCGTGCGCGCCGAGATCACGCCGAGAAACACGCCAAGCACGAGGGAAAAGACAAAGGCACCGCTCATCAGCACGATGGTGGCGGGCAGCCGGTCCAGGATCAGGTCGAGCACCGGCAGGTGATTGCGATACGAGTAGCCAAGATCGAGCTTGGCCACGCCCTTGAGGTAGATGCCAAGCTGCGTGAGCACCGGCTGGTCCAGCCCGAACTGCTGACGCAACTGGCCAACGAAGGCGGCATCGCCCGCGCCGGCCTCACCCGCCAGCACGGTGGCGGGGTCGCCGGGCGCCATGCGGATCAGGAAGAAATTGATGATGACCACGCCGAGGACGACCACGAGGGCCTTCCACAGTCGGGATAGCAGGAAAGAGAGGAAATTCACGGCATGCTCCACGCACGCGCCGGGCGGATGGCCCGGCGCGTGAACTGACTGGCGACTTGTTACCTGGGTAGAGGCACTCTGGCGTACTCTGGCGTACTCAGTTCTTCTCGATGGAAACGTTGTCGAACGACTCGTTCAGGCCGATGGCGGTGGTCACGAGGTTCTTCACGTTCTTGCGGTAAAGCGTGGGGAACTCCAGCTCGAACAGGTTGCCCGCGGCCACTTCCGTCATCAGGATCTTCTGCACCTGGCTGTAGAGCTTCTGACGCTCGGCCGGGTCCATGGTGACGCTGGCCTTGGCCCAGAGTTCATCGGCCTGCGGATTGCTGTAGCCCTGCACGTTGGCGAACGGCGTGCCCTTGACGATGTTCTTGGTCACGTAGAGCCGCTCCACGCCCAGCGCCGGGTCGCCGTACTGGTAGGTGTAGGTGGCGGTCAGGTCGAAGTCCCAGTTGCTGACGCGGGCGGACCACGTGCCGGCATCGGCGGACTCGATGCTGACCTTGAAGCCAAGCTGTTCCAGCATCTGCTTCATGTACTCGTCAAGCCGGTCCCAGTTGGCGCCATAGGATGACGACAGGATCTTGACCGGGTATTGGCCCACGTTGACGCCGGATTCCTTGATCAGCTCGCGCGCCTTTTTCAGGTTGAAGTCGTAGACCGGCGTGCTCTTGTCGAAGAACAGCGTGGCGGAGGCGAACGGGCTGACCGCCGGCTTGCCCATGCCGAAGAAGATGTTGTCCACGATCATCTTGCGATTGAGCGCGTGCATCACCGCCTCGCGTACCTTGACGTTGTTGAACGGCGGCTTGCGCATGTTCATCAACAGGTTCGACATCGGCGAGAACAGCTCCCAGCCCTTGGTGGTGTATTCCACATTGGGCAGCGCGCGCAGGCGCTTCACATCCACGTTGTCCACGTCGCCGCCGCGCAGCACCTGCACGTCGCCCTTCTCGAAAGCCACCGCGCGCGAGGCCGAGTCCGGGATCACGTAGAACACCAGTTCATCCAGGTAGGGCTTGCCCTTCTTCCAGTAGTTGGGGTTCTTGGCCAGCTTGATATAGGCGCCCTTCTTCCATTCCTTGAACATGAAGGGGCCGGTGCCGACAGGCTTCTGGTTGGCCGGGTTGTTGCGGTAGTCCGTGCCGTCGTAGATGTGCTTGGGCATCATCGGCATGGTGCCGGTCTCGAACATCGAGATAAACGGCGGGAACGCTTCCTTGAGCTTGATCTCGACCGTGCTGTCGCTCACGGCGCGGATCGATTCCATGTACTTGTTCAGCACGGCGCGCGTACGGACGTGCACTTCGCGCAGCATCTTGTCGATCGAGAACACCACGTCGGCGGAAGTGAAGGGCTTTCCGTCATGCCACTTCACGCCACTTTGCAGCTCGAACGTGTAGGTCAGGCCATCGGGCGACACCTTCCACGACTTGGCCAGCTCCGGGCGCGGCTTGAGGTCCGGGCCGTACGTGAGCAGGCCCTGGTAGATCTTGCCGGCGACATACTGCGTGGGCGCCTGCGAGTTCATCGCGCTGACGAGGATCGGCGGCTCGGGTTGCACGATGCCGGACAAGGTGCCGCCAACGGTCTGCGCTACCGCGCTGCCCGCGGGCAACAGTGCCGGTGCCAGGGCCAGGCCGGCGGTTGCCAGCGCCATCGACACCAGGCTTTTACCAAAGCTCTTTTTCAGGTGTTGGGTGAGGTGTTTCATCGGTCAGTTTCCTGTGGTGGTGATCGTGATCTGCGGATACGCGAAGACGCGTTGCTGCGTGGACTTCAAGCGCTGACCGGCTCTACGCCGCACCAGTCGTGCATGAACTGCGCGAGCGTGGTGGCAACGCGCACCATGCTCTGGATGGAAACCGATTCGTCGATGCCGTGGATATTGCGGGCCTGCGGGCCGTAGCAGGTCACCGGCGTTTCCAGCATCAGGCGGAAATGCCGCGCGTCGGTGGTGGCGGTGGTGGCTTCGCGCCGCACCTCTTCGCCATTGACCTTGCGGTGGGCTTCGCCAAGCGCCTGCATGCTGGGCACATCGAGATCGAACTCGCAGCCCGGGGCGTGGAAGCCTTCGTAGCGGATATCGAGCGTGAGGTTGCTGGCCAGGCGCTCCAGCGTGCCGCGCACACAGGCTTCGACGCGCGCCTTGGCATCGGTCACGCTCATGGTCGGGTAGAAGCCGATGCGAATGCCGAGCGTGCAGGTGCAGGGCACCGACGAGTTCCATTCGCCGCCCTGGATCTGGCCGAGATTGAAGTTGATCGGGTGCGCGTGGTCGCGGTACACGGCGGGGCGGTTCTGCGGCAGGTTCCATTCGGCCTCGAGCTTGCGCAGGTCGGCCATCACCTCGATGCCGGCCTCCACCGGGTTCACGCCGGTGGTCATGTAGGCGGCATGCGCCGGGCGGCCGGTGAGTTCGACGAACATCCAGAACACGCCCATCTGCGCGCTCATCAGGCTCTCGCCCAACGGCTCGGGAATCACGACGGTGTCGAACGAGGCCAGCTTGCCGGCGCCCACCGCGCTGGCGAGCGCGGCCACGGTAGCCAGCGCGCCGTTGCCGGTGTTCTCTTCTTCGAGCACGGCGTTGAAGCCGACCGCGCCGGCGGGCTGCACGCCGAGATCTTTCAGCGCCTTATAGGCGGCGAGCGTGCAGATGATGCCGGCCTTCATGTCGCCCGCACCGCGGCCGAACAGCCAGCCGTCCTCGACAAACGGCGCATACGGCGACTGGCGCCACATCGACTCCGGGCCGGTTGGCACCACGTCCAGGTGGCCGTTGAACAGCACGGAGCGGCCGCCCTTCGTCGCCGGGCGATGCGTGGCCAGCAGGTTGTAGCGTCCGCCGTCCGGACAGCATGGCGGCGAGAACAGCGGCAGGTCCTTCAGCGTCTCGCTGCGCAGGTAGATGCGCTCCGGCTCCAGGCCCAGCTCGCGCAGCGCGCCCTCCATGAACGCCACGGCCGGCTGTTCCTGCCCGGAGGGGCTGGGTGCCGCCACGAATTCCGACAACGTGCGCACCATGTAAGGCTCGAGCGCGCGCACGGCGGCGGCGATGGCATCGGTGGAAAGCGCGGGGGTGGCGGGGATGGCGGGCGTAGAGGGCGTAGAGGGCGTAGAGGACGTAGAGGACGTAGAGGACGTAGAGGGCATGGCAGGCATAGCGGTGGGACGTTGCATAAGTGGCTCCACTGGCTGTCCGGTGCGCGCGCTTGGAACGTGCCCGGAGAGGATCGAATCGGCCTGAGCGGCAAAGCGTCGTTGAAAAAAACGACGATCGAAACAAGATGTGTCGAAACTTAGCCGATCATTGGTACCATACATAGATCCATATTTTTCTTTTCACGCGGGGCCACTTTGAAAGAGACGATTTTGTCGGAGCTGCTGCTGCAGCGTCTGGAGCGGCCCGCAGATGGTGCGGCGGACAAAAACGGCGCGCATATGAACCGCCAGCTCTACGAGATCATTCGGCAGGAAATCCTTGCTGGGTCTTTGGTTGCGGGTAGCAAGCTGCCTGCGTCGCGCCTGCTTGCGAAGGAGATAGGGGTTTCCCGCAATACCGTGCTTTATGCATTTGAGCAGTTGCTGGCAGAAGGCTATGTCACCGCAGCCAGCGGAAGTGGCACCTTCGTGTCGCAGAGTTTTCCCGACCACAGTGCATTGCACAACGTTAGGGCGCAAAGTGGCACCATGCCAGTGCTCGCGGCGCAGCAAAATCCAAACCGCTTCGCGCTCTCGCGGCGCGGGCAGCATCTGGTGTCGCATTCTGGTGCGTCGGATCGCCAATGGGGTGCGTTCGTCTCGGGCGTACCCGACGTTTCGCTGTTTCCACACGCGGTCTGGGCGCGCTTGCTCAACAAGCATTGGCGCGCCCCCAAGCCCGAGCTTCTGACGTATGCGCACAACGGTGGCTACCTGCCGCTGCGTCGCGTGCTGGCCGAGCACCTGCGGCTGGTGCGCTCGGTGCGTTGCGAGCCTGAGCAGATCATCCTGACCACCGGCATCCACCAGGCCATCGACCTCATCGCGCGGCTGCTGGGCGATGTCGGCGACAAGGCCTGGATGGAGGACCCCGGCTACTGGGGCACGCGCAGCCTGCTCAACAGCGCCGGCATCGAGACCATCCCCGTGCCGGTGGACAGCGAAGGCCTTGCCCCGGATGCGGCCACGCTGCAGAACCCGCCGCGTTTTATCTTTGCCACACCGTCACACCAATATCCGCTGGGCATGGTGATGAGCTTGTCGCGCCGGCGCATGCTGCTGGAATATGCGCGCCAGCGCGGCGCGTGGATCGTGGAGGACGACTACGACAGCGAATTCCGCTTCGAGGGGCGCCCGCTTGCCTCGCTGCAGGGGCTGGATGAGCATGACCGCGTGATCTACATGGGCACGTTTTCCAAGACGCTGTTCCCCGGCCTGCGCATGGGCTTCATGGTGCTGCCCAAGCCGCTGGCGCCGCACTTCGCAACCGGGCTGTCGGAGCTGTTCCGCGAGGGGCAGCTGGTGCAGCAGGCGGTGCTGGCCGACTTTATCGAGGAGGGGCATTACGCCACGCATATCCGCCGCATGCGCCAGCGCTACGCGCAACGCCAGGGGCTGCTGCGCGAGGCCATCGCAACGCGCCTGGGCGCGGACTGGCCCACCTCCACGCATGAAGCCGGGCTGCACATGGTGATCCACCTGCCGCCGGGCGCCGACGACCTCGGCATCAGCATGGCGGCGCGTACCCAGGGCTTGTCGACGCGGCCGCTGTCGCGCTATTTCGCGGACCCCGCGCGGGCGACCAACCAGGGCTTGCTGCTGGGCTATGCCTGCGTGCCGGACGACGAGATCGCGCCGGCCTTCCACAAGCTGGCGGAGGTGATCGAACCCGCGCTGGAGCATCTGGCGCGCACGCAGGCGCCACGCCGAGCGCCGGTAGCGGGGATCAACCGGGAGGCCTGGAGCGGTGCTTGAGTGCGTTGATGCGAGTGCGGGCACAATAGCCGCCATCCCTACCTGGAGCTGCTGACATGACCGTCGACAAAGACTACGCGCTGTTCGATGCAGGCACCGTGACGCTGCAATCCGGCCAGGCCTTCCCCGGCATGGAGCTGGCCTACAAGACCTTCGGCACGCTCAACGCCCGCAAGGACAACGTGATCGTCTACCCGACCTCGTTCAGCGCGCAGCACTACGACACCGAATGGCTGGTCGCACCGGGCGGCGTGCTGGACCCGGAACGCTACTTCGTCATCATCCCCAACCTGTTCGGCAACGGCCTGTCGGCGTCGCCGTCGAATGCCGCGGCACGGTTCGCGCCGGGCGCCTACCCCTGCGTGACCTACCACGACGCCGTGGCGGTGCAGCGCAG
This sequence comes from Cupriavidus sp. UME77, assembly GCF_014170355.1. Lineage (NCBI taxonomy): Bacteria > Pseudomonadati > Pseudomonadota > Betaproteobacteria > Burkholderiales > Burkholderiaceae > Cupriavidus > Cupriavidus sp. UME77. The sequence continues at coordinate 186,306 of NZ_LZZU01000055.1, read as the reverse complement.
GCTGCTGCAGGAAGTGTTCGGCATCGAGAAGATCGCCCTGGTGTACGGCTGGTCGATGGGCGGCATGCAGGCCTATCACTGGGGCGCCTGCCATGCGGACATGGTCGAGCGGATTGCCGTGGTCTGCGGCAGCGCGCGATGCTCGCCGTTCAACCAGGTCTTCCTCGAAGGTGTCAGGGCCGCGCTCACTGCCGATCCGGCATTCAAGGACGGCCGCTTCACCGAGGCGCCGCGCGCGGGGTACCGCGCCATGGGCCGCGTGTACGCCGGCTGGGCGCTGTCGCATGCGTTCTACCGCGACGAGCTGTGGCGCCAATCGGGCTTTGCCTCGCTGGAGGATTTCCTGGCGAAGACCTGGGACGTCAATTTCTCGCGCCGTGACGCCAACGACCTGCTGGCGCAACTGTGGACGTGGCAAAACGGCGATATCAGCCGCTGCGATGCCTTCGGCAGCGACCTGGACCGCGCGCTGGCGGCGATCCGGGCGCACGTGCTGCTGATGCCCGGCCAGACCGATGCTTACTTCCAGGCCCAGGACAACGCCGCGGAAATCGGCAAGCTCACCGCAGCCCGCACTGCCACGCTGCGGCCAATTCCCTCGGACTACGGGCACCGAGCCGGGAACCCGCACAACATCGCGGCCGATCGCGCCTTCCTGGCCCAGGCGATCTCGGCGTTCTTGGCGGGCTGAGCCCCATTGCGGTGATGGTGCCATCGTCACCGGCCCGATTGGCCCTTAACGCTGTGCCCATCCTCCCATAGCATTAGCACCCTTCTCCTTCACACACACCGCACATGGCAAGCCCCGCTCCCCAACCCGCCCCGTCCTCCGCCCTGCTCAGGGAACTCGCCACGCTGCTGGACGCGCCCGGGCTGCAAACCGGCGACGCCATCGAAACCCGCTTTCGCAAGGACTGGTATGCACCGCTCGGCGCGGTGCCGCCGCTGGCGGTGGTGCGCCCGCGCAATACGGAAGAAGTGGCCGCCGTGCTGGCGCTATGCCACCGGCTGCGCCAGCCCGTGGTGCCGCAAGGCGGGCTGACCGGCCTGGCCGGCGCCGCCACGCCCGAAGGCGGCGAGCTGGTGCTTTCGCTGGAGCGCATGCGCGGCGTGGAAGAGATCGACGCGCAGGCCGGCACCATGACCGTGATGGCCGGCACCACGCTGCAGGCGGCGCAGGAAGCCGCGCGTGCGGCCGGCTGGCTGCTGGCGGTGGACCTGGGCGCGCGCGGCAGCTGCCAGATCGGCGGCAATATCGCCACCAACGCGGGCGGCAACCGCGTGATCCGCTACGGCATGATGCGCGACCAGGTGCTGGGGCTGGAAGCGGTGCTGGCCGATGGCACGGTGGTGTCGTCGCTCAACAAGATGCAGAAGAACAATGCCGGCTATGACGTGCGCCAGCTTTTTATCGGCAGCGAAGGCACCCTGGGCGTGATCACCCGCGCCGTGCTGCGGCTGGCGCCGCTGCCCTGCGCCACGCAAACAGCGCTGTGCGCGCTCGAAACCTACGATGACGTGGTGCGCCTGCTGCGCCATGCGCAGCGCAAGCTCTCGGGGCGGCTGTCAGCCTTCGAAGTCATGTGGGCGGATTTCTACGGGCTGGTGACCACGCGCGTGCCCGGCGTGCGCGCGCCGCTGCCCGCCGGCCATCCTTTCTACGTGCTGCTCGACCTGCAGGGCAACGACGCCGCGCAGGACGCGCCGGTCTTCGAAGGCATGCTGGAATCCGCGATGGAAACCGGCCTGATCCAGGATGCGGCGATCGCATCCAGCCACAAGGAAGCGCAGAGCTTCTGGCAACTGCGCGATGCGGTGGCGGAATTCCCGGTGATGTGGTCGCCCAATGCGGCCTATGACGTCAGCCTGCCGATCGGCCGCATCGGCGAATTCGCCGAAACGCTGCGCGAGCGCCTCCTGGCGGTGTGGCCGCATGCCGAGCCGGTCAATTTCGGCCACGTGGGCGACAGCAACCTGCATGTCAGCGTCTACCTGCCCGGCGCCACCGACCACGACTTCCCCGAGCATGAGATCTCCGACGTGATGTACGGCGTGGTGCGGGAATTCAAGGGCAGCGTCTCCGCCGAGCACGGCATCGGCTTTCACAAGAAGCCCTACCTGCACTGCTCCCGCACACCGGAGGAGCTGGCGCTGATGCGGCTGCTCAAGCGCGCGCTGGATCCGCACAACATCCTGAGCCCGGGGCGGGTGTTTGATCTTGCGTGAGCGCGGCAAAAAAAGCGCCTGAAGGCGAGCCAGACTGCTGACAAACCTGATGCACAAGGCGAAGCCGCCGAACAGGCCAGAGCCGCGCGCCATGACGACGGCTGTCTCTCCCTCTCCCCTCAGGGGGAGAGGGCCGGGGAGAGGGGTGGCTTAGCTAGGAGCCACTTCAAGCGAAGCCCGTGGTGTTTGGGGTTGTCCTGCACGCAGGCGTAACGAGCACCCGCCCTCTCCCCCAACCCCTCTCCCGCACGCGGGAGAGGGGAGCACGGCAGCGCAGATCCGGCTTTGTCGGCAAGGTGACTCGCCTGAAAGGCGGGCGGATGTCATCAAGCGGCTTAAACGAGTAAGCCATCCGCGATGGCCGGTCAGTTCCCCAACGGTCCTTGCTGCGCCGATGGCTCCGGCAACACCCCATGCTCGCTATCATCCTTCAAATCCACCCCGCTGTGCCCGAGCGCCAGCGCCCCGCGCAGCAGGAAGGCCAGCTTGGCCGCGGCCTGCGCATAGGGCAGCCCTTCGGGGCGCACGTTGGAGATGCAGTTGCGCTCGGCGTCGGTGCGGCCCGGGCGCGGGTCGTGCGTCAGGTAGACGCCGAGGCTGTCGGGCGAGCTCAGCCCGGGGCGCTCGCCGATCAGCATCACCACCTGGCGCGCGCCGAGAAGCTGCGCGGCTTCGTCACCAAGCGCCACGCGGGCTTGCTCGGCCACCACCACGGGGCCGATGCGCCAGCCCGGCAGGCGCTCGCGCACGGCCAGCAGCAATGGCACGCCGTGGCGCTGCGCCGCCTGCGCGGACAGGCCGTCGGCCATCACGAAGACCACGTCGGGCGGCTCGGCAGGGCACGCATGCGCCAGCAGCGCGCGGCTGGCGTCGTCGAGCTGGCGGCCAAGGTCCGGGCGGCGCAGGTAGTGCTGCCGATCCGGTGCGGCGCTGTGCGCAGCCACGGTGTCGAAGCCGGCATTGCGCAATGCCAGCTCAATGGCGGCGCGCGCCAGCGGCGCATGCACCGCGTCGCGCGCCTGCGCATGCGCCAGGCCGAACGCGAGCACGGTTTCCGTCGTCTGGCTGTTGCCGCAGCGGCCCAGTGCAATCCGTGCCACGGTGAACTGCCGCAGGCGCTGCCAGGGGTTGTCGTGGATCAGTTTCTGGCTCATGACGCGGGCCTCGTGCGTGCGGGAAAACGTTGGCTGGCCATGACGCGTTACAGGCCGTGCGCGAGTTGCAGCAGCGGCTGGCGCTCAGCCAGCTCCAGCAGCCGGCCATCTGCGCCCAGGATGCCCATGCGCTGCAGCCAGGCCTCGAACTCGGGCGCGGGGCGCAGGCCGAGCGTGTCGCGCAGGTAGAGCGCGTCGTGGAACGAGGTGCTCTGGTAGTTCAGCATGATGTCGTCGGCGCCGGGCACACCCATGATGAAGTTGATGCCGGCCACGCCGAACAGCGTCAGCAACGTGTCCATGTCGTCCTGGTCGGCCTCGGCGTGGTTGGTGTAGCAGACATCGCAGCCCATCGGCACGCCGAGCAGCTTGCCGCAGAAATGATCCTCCAGCCCGGCGCGGATGATCTGCTTGCCATCGTACAGGTACTCGGGGCCGATAAAGCCCACCACGGTATTGACCAGCAGCGGCGAGAACGCGCGCGCCACCGCATAGGCGCGCGCCTCCATGGTCTGCTGGTCCACGCCGTGGTGCGCGTTGGCTGACAGCGCGCTGCCCTGCCCGGTCTCGAAATACATCACGTTGTTGCCCACCGTGCCGCGCGCCAGGCCTTGCGCGGCGTCATGCGCCTCGCGCAGCAGCGCCAGGCTGATGCCAAAGCCGGCGTTGGCGCGCTCGCTGCCGGCCACCGACTGGAACACCAGGTCCACCGGCGCGCCCTGCTCGATGGCGCGCAGCGTGTTGGTGACGTGGGTCAGCACGCAGGACTGGGTGGGCACATCGAAGCGGCAGCGCAGGTCGTCGACCAGCCGCAGCAGCGTGACGATGGCGCCGAGGTTGTCGGTGGCGGGATTGATGCCGATGGTGGCATCGCCGCAGCCGTAGAGCAGGCCATCGATCATCGAGGCGGCAATGCCGCGGGCATCGTCGGTGGGATGGTTGGGTTGCAGCCGTACCGAGAGCCGGCCGGGCAGGCCGATGGTGTTGCGAAAGCGCGTGACGACGCGGCACTTGCGCGCCACCGCGATCAGGTCCTGGTTGCGCATCAGCTTGCTCACCGCTGCCGCCATCTCCGGCGTGATGCCCGGCGCCACGCGCGCCAGCGTCGCGGCGTCGGTCTCGTGCAGCAGCAGCCAGTTGCGCAAGTCGCCTACGGTGAAGGACGCGAGCTCGCGAAAGGCGTGGTTGTCATGGTGGTCGATGATCAGGCGCGTGACCTCGTCGTCCTCGTAGGGCACCAGCGCCTCGGCCAGGAAGTGCGCCAGCGGCACCTCGGCCAGCGCCATGCGCGCGGCCATGCGCTCCTCCTCGCTGGCAGCCGCCAGCCCGGCCAGGTAGTCGCCCGAGCGCGCCGGGCTGGCCTTGGCCAGCAGGGTCTTGAGATCGGCAAAGAGATGCCGCCGCGAGGCTACGGTGTGGGCAAAGGTCATGGGATCTGTCTCGGTCAGCTGGCGGGCCCGCGAACAGCCCGATCATAGCAACCACGGGCGCACATTGTCGCCGCCCGGGCGCTTGCCTTCGCCGTCCGCCCATCGGACAATCGAGCGCCGTACAATGCACAGACGCCCGGCCGTTCACCAGACGGCGCGGCCCCTCAACGCAGGAGACTTGATGAATCAACCCGATCCGCCACGCATACCCCGCTTGCCGGATGCAAAGTGGTTCAATGTCACGACTGCCGCCTATATCCTGACCGCCCTGGCGCTCTGGATGGTGATGCAGGCCAACCTGGTGGCGGCGCTCATGGCGGGCCTGCTGCTGTACTCGCTGGTGGACGTGCTGGCGCCCAAGCTGGTGCGCCTGCACCAGCGCCACGATGCCCTGGCGGTGGCGATCCTCTCCGCTGTCACCTTGCTGGGGCTCACGCTCGGGGGCTGGGCACTGGTGCGCTTTGTCAGCGGCGACGGCAATACGCTCGACACCCTGCTGATCCGCACCGCCGACATCATCGACAAGTCTCGCGCCCAGCTGCCGGTCTGGGTCAGCGACGCGCTGCCGCGCGGCGTGGATGAGCTGGCCAACGCCCTCATTGCCTGGCTGCGCGAGCACGCGCAGATGGCGCAGAAGTTCGGCACCGAGGTGCTGCGCAGCCTCGCGCATATCCTGATCGGCCTGGTGATCGGCGCGATGGTCGCGCTGTACCGCGCCATCTCCAAGCCCAACCGCCGGCCGCTGGCCTCGGCGCTGGTGGAACGTGCCCGCAACCTGCAGCTGGCGTTCTCGCAGTTCATCTTCGCCCAGGTGCAGATCTCGCTGATCAACACCGTGCTCACCGCGATCTACCTGCTGGTGGTGCTGCCGCTGTTTGGCGTGCACCTGCCGCTGGCCAAGACACTGGTCGCCCTCACGTTCCTGGTCGGGCTGCTGCCGGTACTGGGCAACCTGGTGTCGAACACGGGCATCGTGGTGGCCTCGCTGTCGGTCTCGCTGCCCATGGCGATCGCCTCGCTGTTGTACCTGGTGGTGATCCACAAGTTCGAGTACTTCCTCAACGCACGCATCATCGGCGCGCGCATCAATGCCGCCGCCTGGGAGCTGCTCACGGTCATGCTGCTGATGGAGTCGCTGTACGGCGTCGCCGGCGTGATTGCCGGGCCGATCTACTACGCCTATCTCAAGCGCGAGCTGTCCAACAAGGGCCTGATCTGACGCACGGCGCCACCGGTAGGACCAATTCCCGCCGATCCGGTGCCCGCCGCTCCAGTGCCCAACGTCAGGCGCTTGCCCCGTCTCCTCGCTGCTCAACCCGGCTGCGCACAAAGTCGATGTGCGTCTGCATGGCGGTGCGCGCCTCCTCCGGGCGGCGCGCGCAGATGGCCTCGCACAGCGTGCGGTGCTGCAGCAGCAATAGCGCGGAGGCATCCTCGTCCTGCACCCGCAGGCCCGTGCCGTTGATGGTGATGTGTTCGCGCAGCATGCCGATCACGCTGGTATGCAGGTGCAGGAACATGGTGTTGTGCGAGGCCTGGGCAATGGCCTCATGCAGCTTGGCATCCGCCTCGGCCTCGGCGGCCTTGTCGTCTTGCTGGCGGGCGGCTTCCAGCGCGCGGAGCAGGCCGCGGATGCGCTTGAGATCCGCGGCATCCGCGCGCATAGCGGCAAAGTAAGCGGTAGCGCCCTCCAGCACCCGGCGAAACTCCAGGATATCGTCGCGCAGCACCGGGTGGTCCGCCACCAGCTGGCGCCATGGCGAGGCAAAGCCGGTGCGCAACTGCTCGGTGACGAACACCCCGGCGCCCTGCCGGCTTTGCAGCAAGCCCCGCGCCGCCAGCCGCTGGATAGCCTCGCGGATGGTGTTGCGCGCCACGCCATATTGCTCGGCCAGGAGCCGCTCCGCGGGCAGGCGGGCGCCGGCTGGCCAAGTGCCGTCCAGCATCGCCGTTTCCAGTTTCCGCATCACCTCTTCCACGCGCCCGCGCGCCTGCCTGCCCGCCGCCATCCACTCGCTCCGAAATCCGTTCGCCACGCCCAACTGGTCCAACCAATTTGAACTGGCGCGCGTCTCGCGGAATTATGCGCTCAAACAACGGCCGGCCCTGAGCCCCACAGCCAGGCGGCCGCACCCACGGAGCGAGACATGAAGCAAAGGCGCTATCCCCCTGCCCCGGCACAGGTCTACCTGTTCGCCACCTGCCTGGTCGACATGTTCGTGCCGCAAGCCGGCCTGGACGCCGTGCGGCTGCTGGAGCGAGAGGGCCTGACCGTGCACTTCCCCCGTGGGCAAAGCTGCTGCGGACAGCCTGCCTATAGCAGCGGCAACCCGGAACAGGCCCGGGCGGTGGCGTTGGCCCAGCTGGATCTGTTCGCCGAACCATGGCCGGTGATCGTGCCCTCTGGCTCTTGCGCCGGGATGATGCGGCACCACTGGCCGCAGCTGTTCGCGCAGGACCCCGTGGCCGGGCCCAAGGCCGCCCTGCTGGCCGAGCGCGTGTACGAGCTGAGCGAATTCCTGCTGCACGTGTTGAAAGTCCGCTTCGACGTGAGCGGCGTCGCCGGCCAGCCGCCCGAAACCGTGGTGCTGCACACCTCCTGCGCCGCCCGTCGAGAAATGGGTACGCGCGACCATGGCGTGGCACTGGTCGACGTCCTGCCCGGCGTCACGCGTGCCGAGCATCAGCGCGAATCCGAATGCTGCGGCTTTGGCGGCACCTTCTCGCTCAAGCATCCCGACATCTCCGGCGCGATGGTGCAGGACAAGATCGCTTCGGCCTGCGCCACCGGCTGCGACCGGCTGGTCTCTGCCGACTGCGGCTGCCTGCTCAATATCGGGCACGCGGCCAGGCACCAGGGCGCGCCGCTGGCTGTCGAGCATCTCGCCACCTTCCTGTGGCGGCGTACCGGCGGCGCCACCAAGGAGCAAGCATGAGCACACTGAGCGCGCGCGAGCGCATGCTGGGCCGGCTACGCGCAGCCGCACCCGCTGCCACTGCCGATGCCACTGCCGATGCCGATGCCAGCCAGCTGGATGCGCGCATCGACGCACACTACGATGCCCGCCGCGAGGCGGCCACCCCCGCCGAGCTGGCGCAGGCCATGCAGGCTGCACTAAGTGCCTCGCACGCGCGGGCCTGGTGCGCCAGCGCCGAGGCCTGGCCCGCGCAGCTTGCAGGCAGGCTCGCTGCCGCCGGCGTGCGCCGCCTGCTGCTGGACCCCGCGGCCGCGCAAGGCGCCGCGCTGATGCGCGCCTTGCCCGCCAGCGTGGCGACGTTGTCTTACGCGCGCCCCATCGAAGCGTGGAAGGCGGAACTCTTCGACACCGTGGACGCGGGCTTCACCGTGGCGCGCTCCGGCATTGCCGCCACCGGCACGCTGGTGCTGGCGCCCGACGCGCAAACCCCACGCACGGTCTCGCTGGTGCCGCCGCTGCATATCGCGCTGGTGTACGCCGAGACGCTGCATCCGGACCTGCATTGCGCCGCGCGCGCCGAGCGCTGGAGCGCTGGCATGCCGACCAACCTGGTGCTGGTATCCGGCCCATCCAAGACCTCGGACATCCAGCAAACGCTGGCCTACGGCGCGCATGGCCCGCGCGAGCTGTGGGTCATCATCGTGACCGGCAGCGCCGGGACGGGAGCCGCGCAATGAGCACATCAACGACTGCGCGGGACGGCGCCGCGCCCCTGCACTTCGTGCCCGCCGCGGACTTCAAGGCGCGCTCGCGCGCGGCGCTGGACGACCCCAAGCTGCGCAGCAGCTTTCGCGGCGCCATGGACTTCCTGCAGGTCAAGCGCGCCGTGCAGTTTCCCGACGGCGATGAGCTGGAGCAGTTGCGCGACCTGGGCGAAGCGATCCGCCAGCACGCACTGTCGCAGCTGCCGGACCTGCTGGTGCAACTGGAGGACAAGCTCACCGCGGCCGGCGTGCAGGTGCACTGGGCCGAGACCGCGGACGAGGCCAATGCGATCGTGCACGGCATCGCACAGGCCCGTCAGGCAAGCCGCGTGATCAAGGGCAAGTCGATGGCCAGCGAGGAGATCGAGCTGAACCATTACCTGGCCGAGCGTGGCATCGACTGCATCGAGTCCGACATGGGCGAGTACATCGTGCAGCTCGCCGGCGAGAAGCCGTCGCACATCGTGATGCCGGCCATCCACAAGACGCGCGGCGACATTGCCGAGCTGTTCGCGCAGCATATCCCCGGCACGCCCTATACCGAGGACGTGGACGAACTGATCCAGACCGGCCGGCGCGCGCTGCGCCAGGAATTCGTCAACGCGGACATCGGCCTGTCCGGCGTGAACTTTGCCGCCGCGGACACCGGCACGCTGTGGCTGGTGGAAAACGAGGGCAACGGCCGCCTGTCCACCACCGTGCCCGATGTGCACATCGCCATCATGGGCATGGAGAAGGTGGTGGCACGGCTAGAGCACATCGTGCCGCTGGCCAGCCTGTTGACGCGCTCGGCCACCGGGCAGGCCATCACCACCTACTTCAACCTGATCTCCGGCCCGCGCCGCGCGGGCGAGCGCGACGGCCCGCGCGAGGTGCACCTGGTGCTGCTGGATAACGGCCGCAGCCAGGCCTATGCCGATGCGCAACTGCGCGCCACGCTGCAGTGCATCCGCTGCGGCGCGTGCATGAACCATTGCCCGGTGTACACGCGCATCGGCGGCCATGCCTACGGCACCACCTACCCCGGCCCGATCGGCAAGATCATCTCGCCTCACCTGCTCGGGCTCGATGCCACGGCGGACCTCGCCACCGCCTCCAGCCTGTGCGGCGCCTGCGGCGAAGTCTGCCCCGTGCGCATCCCGATTCCGCAATTGCTGATCCGCCTGCGCACCGAGGCCAACCGCGATCCCGACGAACAGGTTGCGCACCCGCTGCGCGGCCAAGGCGCCAAGTTCAGCCGCGGCGAGCACCTGGTCTGGCGCTTCTGGAGCGGCGCGTTCGCGCATCCGCTCGCCTACCGGCTGTTCCGCTGGGCCGCCACGCGGCTGCGGGTGCTGACGCCAAAACAGCAACTCGGGTGGACCCGGCACCGCGCACCGCTTACCCCCGCGCCGCGCAGCCTGTCGGACTTGCTGCGCGAGCGCGGACAGGCAGAGTAAGCCGGTACCAAGAACAGACACAACAAAAGCGCCCACGTATAGACCCGCCAGCGGGCAACACAGCGCGATGCGAAGCGAGCCGTGAAGGTTTACCAGGCCGTATGGGGCGCCTCGTCGGCAGGCAAAAAGAGCGGAAAAGAGGGGGCCATGTCTGAGCATCGCCTTAAGGCGATGTGAGTTTGGCCCCCGGCCGCTCTTTTTGGCTGACGACGAGGGGGTGTCGCCCCATCCGGCGCGCCTTCTTTGCCTACTTTCTTGGCAAGACAAGAAAGTAGGTCGCCGCCCCGCAGGGGTGGTGAAACCGCCTTTGACTTTAAGCCTTTGACCTTAAGCCTTTGACTTCGCAGTCAGGCAACAAGGCAACAAGAACAAGACAAAAAACACAAGCAACAAAACGCCCCACCCCAGTTCACCCAAACGCATTCCCCGGAGGAGACCCACCGTGCAACCCTGGACCCAAACCTACACACCGCTAGGCAGCCTATGGCTGTCCGCGCTCGCGGCCGCGCTACCCATCCTCTTCTTCTTCCTCGCCCTGGCCGTGCTGCGCATGAAAGGCCACGTGGCAGCAGCCATCACGCTGCTCCTCGCGCTAGGCGTGGCGATCTTCGCCTACGGCATGCCCGTGCCGCAGGCGCTCGCCGCCGCGGGCTTCGGCTTTGCCTACGGCCTGTGGCCGATCGCGTGGATCATCGTGACCGCGGTGTTCCTCTACAAGATCGTGGTGAAGACCGGGCAGTTCGACATCATCCGCGCGTCGGTGCTGGCCATCACCGACGACCAGCGCCTGCAGATGCTGCTGATCGGCTTTGCCTTCGGCGCCTTCCTGGAAGGCGCGGCTGGCTTTGGTGCGCCGGTGGCCATTACCGCGGCCCTGCTGGTGGGCCTGGGCTTCAACCCGCTCTATGCGGCGGGCCTGTGCCTGATCGCCAATACCGCACCGGTGGCCTTCGGCGCCATGGGCATTCCCATCATCGTGGCGGGCCAGGTGACCGGCATCGATGCCATGCACATCGGCGCCATGGCCGGCCGGCAATTGCCGCTGCTGTCGCTGGCGGTGCCGTTCTGGCTGGTATTCATCATGGACGGCAAGCGCGGTGTGAAAGAAACGTGGCCGGCGGCGCTGGTGACCGGCGCGAGCTTCTCGGTGACGCAGTATTTCACCTCGAACCATATCGGGCCGGAGTTGCCGGACATCACGTCGGCGCTGGTGAGCCTGGTGTCGCTGACGCTGTTCCTGAAGGTGTGGCAGCCCAAAAGCGCAAGCCAGCGGGCTGGCGGCGCGGTGAAGGCGGGCGGCGGCGGTGCCGCGGCACTGGCGCGCATGGGTGGCGGGCTGGCTAGCGATGCAGGCGGCTTCGGCAACGGTGCGGGCGACGGGGCGGGTAGCAACCGCCGTGCCTCGCCCTACACCGTGGCGCAGACCGTGCGCGCGTGGGCGCCGTTCGGCATCCTCACCGCCATCGTGACGGTGTGGAGCCTGCCATCGTTCAAGGCGCTGTTTGCCGGCAACGGCGCGCTGGCCGGGTGGGTGCTGAAGTTCCATGTGCCGGCGCTGGACCAGCTGGTGATCAAGGCCGCGCCGATCGTGGCACAGCCCAAGGCCTACGAAGCGGTGTTCAAGCTCGACCTGGTATCGGCGGTGGGCACCGCCATCCTGCTGACCGCGCTGATCTCCGCCGTGCTGCTGCGCATGAAGCCACGCGCTGCGCTGGCCACCTTCGGCGAAACGCTGATGGAGCTGCGCCGCCCGATCCTGTCGATCGGGCTGGTGCTGGGCTTCGCCTTTGTTGCCAACTACTCGGGCATGTCGTCGACGCTGGCGCTGCTGCTGGCCGGCACGGGCGCGGCGTTTCCGTTCTTCTCGCCCTTCCTGGGCTGGCTGGGCGTGTTCCTGACCGGCTCGGACACGTCGTCCAATGCGCTGTTCTGCTCGTTGCAGAGCACCACCGCGCACCAGATCGGCGTATCCGACACGCTGCTGGTGGCGGCCAACACCACCGGCGGCGTGACCGGCAAGATGATCTCGCCGCAATCCATCGCGGTAGCCTGCGCGGCCACCGGGCTGGTCGGCAAGGAATCCGAGCTGTTCCGCTTTACCGTGAAGCACAGCCTGCTGTTTGCGGTGATCGTGGGCATCATCACCATGCTGCAGGCTTATGTGTTCACGGGGATGATTCCCCACTGAGCTACTGAGCTACTGAGCCACTGACCCACCGAGCGGGCACAGCCCCGCCGCTTACTCGCCGTCGTTGGCGGCGTCGCGCGGCAGGAACCGGTCGCCCTCGGCCAGCGGCGCGTAACGGTAGGTGGCCGGCGTGCGGCTGAGCTTGACGGGCGACCCGAGGCCCTTGTAGCCATCCGCCATCTCCACCACCATCTCGCGGTGGACGGTGTGCGGATGCTGCAAGGCGTCCGCCACCGACAGCACCGGCGCGCACGGCACGCCGGCGGCCACCAGCGTATCGGCCAGCACCTTGCCATCCAGCTTGCCCATGCGCGCCTCCAGCTCCACCTTGAGCGTGGCACGGTTGACCGAGCGCGCGCCGGCGGTGGCGTAGCGCTCATCGTCGGCAAACCCCGGCATCTCCAGGTGCTCGCACAGGATGCGGAACTGCCGATCGTTGCCGACCGCGAGAAAGATCGGGTCGGTGGCGGTGGCGACGGTGTCGTACGGATAGATGTTCGGGTGCGCGTTGCCGGTGCGAGTCGGCTCCTTGCCGCTCATGAACCAGTTGGCCGCGTGCGGATGCAGCAGCGACAGGCCCGAGTCGTACAGCGCCGCCTCGACAAACTGGCCGCGCCCGCTGCGCTCGCGCTCCTGCAGGGCCAGCAACACGCCCAGCGCGGCGTTCAGCCCCGTGACCATGTCCACCACCGGCAAGCCCACGCGCAGCGCGTCGCCGCCGGCTTCGCCGTTGATGCTCATGATGCCCGCCATGGCCTGGATGGCCGCGTCGTAGCCGGGCAGGCCGCCTAGCGGGCCATCGGCGCCAAAGCCGGAAACCCGGCAGTGCACCAGGCGCGGGAAGCGCGCCGACAGCGCGTCAAACCCCAGCCCCCATTTTTCCAGCGTGCCGGTCTTGAAGTTCTCGACCAGTACGTCGGCGTCGGCCAGCAGGACAAGCAGCACCTCGCGGTCGGCATCGGCGCTCAGGTCCAGCCGCATCACGCGCTTGTTGCGGTTCAGGCCGAAGTAATAAGAGGCCACGCCGTCCTTGAACGGAGGCCCCCAGGTGCGGGTATCGTCGCCCTGGGGCGGCTCGATCTTCAGCACGTCGGCGCCATGGTCGCCAAGGATCTGGCCGCAGAACGGCCCGCCCAGGATGCGGGAGAGATCGACCACGCGGATGCCGGCGAGCGCGCCGGGCGAGACAGGGAGTTTGCTCATGAGAGGGGTTCCGTAACTGCGGCGATGAACGTGCGACGAAAAACGCGGGTTGGCTCAGGCGGCCGGCGCGGGCGTGCGATCCAGCAGCTTGAAGGTGCCAGTGGCCAGCGCCAGCAGCTCGCCCTGCGCGTCGCGGATCTCGCCGCGCGCGAAACACAGGGAACGCCCGCGCCGCTCGCACCAGGCGGTGGCGGTCAGCTCGCCGCGCCCGGGCGCGGTGAAATGCACCGACAGGTCGATCGTGGCCACGCCAAAGCGGCGCGGATCGTGGCCACGCGCGGCGCAGGACAGCGCGCAATCGAGCAGCGTGGCCAGCGCGCCGCCATGCACGTCGCCGCGGCTGTTGGTGTGGTCCGGGTGGTAGGCCATGCTCACGCGCGCCTCTTTGGCGTTGATGTGCACGCCGGTCAGGCCGAACACGCGGGCCATGGGCATCGGCAGGGCAAACAGCAGGCCTGGCGCTTCACCGGCAAATTCGTTGACGGATGCGGGCGAGGAGAGATCGGTCATGGCGGGCACAGGGTAGGTTGGGGCCGCATGAAGGCAAAACGGGCACCGCTATGCCGCGATGCCCAGGAATTCGCCCTCACGCCGCCGGGTGCATTGGACTGCACGCAGGTTGGCAAACGTCAATACTACCGCCGAACCGGCCATGATTCATAGCCTGGCTTGGCGGGGCGTGCCCCTGGCTCAGTCCAGCTGAGCGCCCGATTTCTGTACCACGCCGCGCCATTTGGTCACCTCTGCCTTGACGAAGCTGCCAAGCTGCTCGGGCGAGGTCGACGGCGGCAGTTCCAGGCCTTGCGCTTGCAGGGTCTTGCGCACTTCGGGCTGTTGCAGCGCATCGGCAAAAGCATGGTTGAGCTTGGCGATGACCGCCGGCGGCGTGCCGGCCGGGGCGACCACGCCGAAGAACACCGAGACGTCGAAGCCGGGCACGCCCTGCTCGGCCACGGTGGGCACATCGGGCAGCGCCTGCGAGCGGCTCTTGGTGGTCACGCCCAGCACGCGGAACTTGCCGCTCTTGATGAAGGGCAGCGCGGTCAGCACGTCGGTGAAGCTCATGCTCACCTGGCCGCCAAGCAGGTCGTTGAGCGCGGGGCCGGTGCCCTTGTAGGGAATATGGCGGAAGTCCGTGCCGGCCAGGTTGTTGAACAGCACGCCGGCCAGGTGCGAGGACGCGCCATTGCCGGACGAGGCATAGGTCAGCTTGCCCGGGTTGGCCTTGCCGTAGGCGATCAGCTCACCAACGGTCTTGGCGGGCACCGAGGGGTTCACCACCAGCACATTGGGCAACTGGCCGATCTGGATGATCGGCGCGAAGCTCTTGACCGGGTCGTAGTTGATCTTGCGGTACAGGCTGACATTGATCGCCAGCGGGGCCGAGGTGCCGAACATCAGCGTGTAGCCATCCGGCTCCGCGCGCGCCACGGCTTCGGCGCCGATATTGCCGCCGGCGCCGGCGCGGTTTTCCACCACCACGGTCTGGCCAAGGCTGCCCTTGAGCGCGGACGCCAGGGTGCGCGCCATCACGTCGGTGGGGCCGCCGGGCGGGTAGGTCACGATCATCATGATGGGCTTGGACGGGTAGTCCTTCTGCGCCAGCGCGGGGGCAATGCCCACGCAAAGGGTGCAGGCGGCGACAGCGGCGAGGCGTTGCCAGAGGGTCATGGTTGTCTCCAGGTTTAGGTCTTCTTGCGCCGGCCAGCCGGTGCTGCGGCGGCGTGTGCGGCGCCGTAGGGGCGCCGCGGGGGCTTGTCGGTTTTGCGGTAAGGGTGCGGTAGGGCTGCGGTAAGGCGTCAGAAGAGGTTGACCTGCGCCACCTCGCCGGTGGCGCTCACGGCGCCGTCGGCGGGCGGGGCGATGGTGTCGGCCAGCCAGTAGGGTTCGGCCTCGCCGGCCAGCGGATCCTGGGGCAGCACGCGATGGAGCAGCACCAGCTGGGCCAGGCGCATGCGCCGTACCGAGCCGATGCGCCCGGCTTCCCAGGCCATGGCGACCGCGCTGGTCACGTGGTACAGCGCGGAAGCGGCCTGGCGCGCCAGCACGTCGCCATCGGCGCCGGCTTCCGCGGCGCGGGCGGCCAGCTTCGCGGCCCTGGCAATCGCCGCGGTAAACGTGGCGCGCGCCCCGGCATGCATCGGCGTGGCTTGCAGCAAGCCCGCGAGGTGGGCTTCCAGCACCGGCAACGCGCCTTCGCGGCGGATCGCACGCAGCACGTCAAGGGCAACGATATTGCTGGTGCCTTCCCAGATCGAGCCGAGATGCGCGTCGCGCACCAGGCGCGGGTCGCTCCATTCCTCGATATAGCCGCAGCCGCCGCGCATTTCCATGGCGTCGCCGGTGACCTTGCGCGCATCGCGGCAGGCGCGGAACTTGATCAGCGGCGTCAGCACGCGCATCAGCGGATAAGCATCGGCCTCGCCGGCATCGGCGCGGCGCAGTGCCTCGGCGGTCTGGAACACCATGGTGCGGGCCTGCTCGGTGGGCAGCACGAGCTTGAGCAACTGGCGGCGCATCAGCGGCATGTCAAGCAGGCGCTTGCCAAAGGCCCGGCGCTCGCGCGCGATGAACTGGCCCTCCGACAAGGCACGGCGCATCAGGCCGGCCGCCCGCACGCCGTTGGACAGGCGCGAGTTGTTGATCATGTCGGCCATCTGCACGAAGCCCCGGCCGAGTTCCCCCACCAGGTAGGCATGCGCGCCTTCCAGGCGGATCTCGCCGCTGGCCATGGAGCGCGTGCCAAGCTTGTCCTTGAGCCGGATGATGCGGTAGTGGTTGGCGCTGCCATCGGCCAACGTGCGCGGCAGCAGGAACAGCGACACACCCTTGATGCCGGGCGCGGCCTCGCCATTCTCGTCCTCGACGCGGGCCAGCACCATCGCCAGCGCGGCGTCCGGGTTGGAGCAGAACCATTTGTCGCCCGACAGGCGCCAGCCGCCCTCGGCCTGCGCATCGCGCGCGGCGCGGGTGGTGGTGGCGGCCACGTCGGAGCCCGCGCCTTGCTCGGTCATGAACATGGCGCCCTGGTACAGGTCCTCGAAGACCTGCGTGGTGAGGTTCGGCAGGAAGCGCTCGACCACCGCCGGGTCGCCAAACTTGCGCAAGGTGCGGGTCAGCGAATCGGTCATCGACAGCGGGCAGCACAGGCCGAACTCGGCCTGCACGAACAGGTAGGTCAGCGCGTACTTGGCCGCGGCGGGCATCGGCTTGTCCCAGCCCAGCACGCCGCCACGGTGTGATGCCGCCGCCAGCCCGAACTCGGAGAACGCCACCTTCTCAAGCTCCACGTAAGCGGGATGCTTGTCGATGCGCTGGGCATCGATGCCGGTGCGGGTCCGGTGCGACAAGGTGGGCTTGTTCTGGTCGGCGATATGCGCGAGTTCGTCCAGCACGCCGCCGGCCAGCGCGCCCATGCGATCGAGGTGGGGCAAGAGGTGGGCGAACAGGTCGGGCGGGAGGTAGAGCGGCAGCAGCGCGCGCAGGTCCGGGTCGCTGGCAAACAGGTTGACGCCTTGCTGATCCGGCACCGGATGCGCGGGCGTGGCAGAGGGTGCGGGCACGGCCGAGGCGGGCGAGGCGGACGAGGCGGACAAAGTGGCCGAAACGACAGTTTGGCGCGCTGCGCTGGTCTGCATGGGGTATCTCCTGTGTGTGCCGGCACTTGGCGCCGGATACTTTGTCTGCATTATTCAAAGTCCGGCGATTCGTGTCTAATTCTAAAATTGGCTTGGTCCATATATTTTTTATATCGCCATGGAATTCCGTCACCTGCGCTACTTCCTCGTCCTCGCCGAAGAACTCCACTTCGGCCGGGCCGCCCGCCGCCTGTCGATCTCGCAGCCGCCGCTATCGCTAAACATCCAGCAGTTGGAAGCCTCGGTGGGCGCCCGCCTGTTCGAGCGCGACAGCCGCGGCGTGCGCCTGACCGCCGCCGGCCGGGCCTTTCGCGAATCGGCCAGCGCGCTGCTGGCCCAGGCTGAAGAAGCCCGCCTGCTGGCCCGCGAGATCGAGGCCGGCGCCGTCGGGCGGCTGCGCATCGGCTTCGTCGGCTCCATGCTGTACCGCGGCCTGCCCCAGCGCCTGCGGGAGTTCCAGGCCAGCTACCCCGGCATCCAGGTAGCGCTGACGGAACTCAACTCACAGGAGCAGATCGACGCGCTGCTGCATGACGGCCTGGATGCCGGCTTCATCCACACCAACCGCGTGCCCAACGAACTGGCCACCGCGCTGGTCCATAGCGAACCCTTCCTGTGCTGCGTGCCGCATGACCATCCCCTGGCACGGCAAGCCACCGTGGCGCTGAGCGAGCTGCGCGGCGAGCCCTTCGTGCTGTTCTCCCGCAAGGCCTCGCCCGACTACTACAACCGCATTTTCGAGATGTGCGCGGCGCAAGGCTTCTATCCGCAGATCCGGCATGAGGTGCGGCACTGGCTGTCGGTGGTGTCCCTGGTGTCGCAAGGAACCGGCGTGGCGCTGGTGCCGGCGGCGCTGCAGAGGTCGGCAATGGCGGGGGCGGTGTTTTTGCCGCTGGCGCAGGCGACGGTGCCGTCGGAGGTGTATTGCGTCTGGAAGGCGGGAACGGACGAGCCCGCGCGCGACCGCTTCCTGGAGAAGATGCGGGAGGAGAAATAAGGAGCTGGTGCAGGAGGCGGGCCGGACCCTCCCGGCTCACCCGAAGATGCGGCAAGCGCCTGCGACGGCGAATGCACTCAGGGTAAACACCAGGCTCACAAAGAAAATGCCACCTGCTTTACCGGCAGGTGGCATGTCAAATACGCATGGAACGGGGTGTTCAGCGTGCAAGCAGCTTACCTGCTGCACTTTCCCCCACCAATAACGCAATTGCGTTATTCGGGACCCTACTCAAGCGGGGGGAGGTTGGCCCCGTCAACCCGGATTCAGAACCCCTCGACCGCCACGCTGACATGGCCCACGTTGGGCGCGGCGGCAAAGTAGTCGCCAACCAGCTTGCGCCATTCGGCGAAGTCCGCGGATTCGCGGAAATCCACCATGTGGTTCTCGACCGTTTCCCACTTGACCTCCAACGTGAAGTGCGAGGGGTTTTCGATCGACCTGAGCAGCCGCATGGCGTGGCAGCCGCGGGCGCGCTTGAAGAGCGGCGCTGCCTTGGCAACCGCTGCCTCGAAGTCCGACTCCGTGCCCGGTTTGATCTGGAACTGCGCTATTTCGAGAATCATGTCTTGTGCTCCGTCTGTGCGTGTCAGGAAGGCCGGGGCCTGGCCCGGCCGTGCGTCGACAAGCATTCTATGACAGGCCGGGACATCGCGCGTCGCCGCGAAATTATTCTTAGATGTCGAACATTACTTGACAAGGCCACGGCAAATGCTAGGATTGCCATACGTACTTCGATATCTAAGTATTTTTTGCATTCACATCAAGACCGCGACACCAACCCACCGGACCCCCGGAACCCTGGAGCCAAGCATGTACGACCCATTTGCAACCGACAAGCTGATTGACCTGTGGCTGACCGAAGACATCGGCGCCTGCGACCTGACGGTCCACACCATGATCGAGAAGGGCGAGACGGGTTCGTTCTATATGAATGCACGCGAGCCGATGCTGATCGCCGGTGTGGATGTGGCCGCCCGCGTGTTCTCCCGCTACGATCCGTCACTGCATGTGGATGTGCGCGTGAGCGATGGCGACAAGGTCGCCAAGGGCGCCATCCTGATCGCCGTGAGCGGCTCCGCGCGCAGCGTGCTGACCGCCGAGCGCACGGCGCTGAACATCATGCAAAGGCTGTGCGGCGTCGCCAACCATACCGCCTGCTACGTGGAGGCAATTGCCGGCACCAAGGCGCGCCTGATCGACAGCCGCAAGACCACGCCGGGGCTGCGCGTGCTGGAGAAGCACGCGGTAACCTGCGGTGGCGGCCTGAATCACCGGTTGGGCCTCGATAACGGCGTGATGATCAAGGACAACCATATCGCCGTGTGCGGCAGCATTGCCGCCGCCGTGGAGCGCGCGCGCCGGCAACTGCCCGTGCTGACCAAGCTGGAAGTGGAGTGCGACCGGCTGGACCAGGTGCATGAAGCCCTGAAGGCGGGCGTCGACGTGATCATGCTGGACAACATGTCCGTGCCCGACATGCGCGAAGCCGTTGCCATCGTCAATGGGCGCACCAAGGTGGAGGCGTCCGGCGGCATCAACCTGGAGACCATCCGCCCCATCGCCGAGACCGGCGTCGACTACATCTCCACCAGCAAGATCACCCAGTCCGCGCCGGCCGTGGATATCGGGCTGGACGATGCGGTGTGAAGACGCGCTGTGAACAGGCGGTGTAAAGATACCGTGTGAGAAATACCGTGTGAGCGGGAGTCACTCCTTCCCGCCACTTTGACGCGCGCCTGGCTGCTGCCTGGCGCGCTTTTTTCATGCCGCGCTCGCCGCCAGTGACGGCGCTGGCTCAAAGATCCGCCAGCAGCCGCCCCAGCTCGCGCGTCGACGGCACGCGCCGTGCCGTGCCCTGGGCCTCTTCCTCGTCCTTGGCCAGGTTGCGGTTGATGGCAATCAGCACCTTGCGCGCGATCGCGACGTCCTCGGCCGAGACCCCCTCCACGCTGATCTCGTTGACCTCCTCGGCCAGCGGCACCAGCTTGCGCTTGAGGGCGCGTCCCGTCTTGGTCAGGAACACATGGACATTCTTCTTGTTGCCGGGCAGGTGCGTGCGCTCGATATAGCCCAGCGCTTCCAGCGCCTTGACCGCCGCGAACGTGGTCGGCTCCGTGACGCCCGCCAGGTCGCTCAGCTCCCGCTGCGACAAACCGTCGTGATCCCAGAGGATCCGCAGGATGGTCCAGTGCCCATAGGAGACTGTGTGTTCGGCCAGGCGCATCTGCAGGGCGCGGATATAGGCCCGGGCGGCGTCCTTCACCATATGCGCAAGGCGCTCGTTGGCGATGTCGCCTGGCTGGGCGGGCACCTGCGTTTCAGTCAGTTTAGAAGTGGCCATAAGACGGTGTGGGAGTCCTTGTCGGCGCCGGCCATGCCCGCGCCCGATGATGGAAAACATGATAACGCGTTAGCAAAGCGGCCGTATGATCCGCCACGCCGCTCTCCCGGCGGATATTCGCCAGCTAACCATTTTTCCTCGTCCTGATGTAGTGCTCACTACATCAGTGCGGGCTTGCGCCACGACGATGCAGCAACGCACCTGCAGAGGGATTTCCCTGCTAGACATTACTGGAATCTCCGCCAAAGGCCGTGGATACGGCCCTTCCCGGCCATGGCCTGACTCTTGCATATTCTTAGATGTCGAACTTATCTTGACAAGGTTTCATCTGGTGCTAGCATTGCCTTTGTACTTCGATATCTAAGCATATTGTCTGAGGACGTATGCGGCACGGTCGACGAAATGGGACCAGGAATGGACCAAGAGAAAGAAGAGGATGACCATGAAGAACCCCGAGACCTGGAACGACACATGCACAAGCAGCCTGGAAGCCTCCCGCCATCCGAACCGCGTCGGGCCATCGGCCTTGGCGGCGGTCTCCACCGCGCGGGATAGGCCCGTGCAAGCTGCCGGCACCTTCTTCCTTGTGGTTGGCCCCAGCGGCGCGGGCAAGGACTCGCTGATGGACGGTGCCAGGGCGGCGCTGCTGGCCGATCCGCGCTATGTGTTTGCCAGGCGCGTCATCACGCGGCCAACGGGTTCGCCGGGCGAGGACCACGAGGGTGTGACGCAGGCCGAGTTCTCGGCGCGCGAGGCGGCCAACGCCTTCCTGATCACGTGGGCAGCGCATGGCTTGCGCTATGGGCTGCCCGCCGGCTTGCTGGATGAACTGGAGCGCGGCCGGCACGTCATCGCCAACGGCTCGCGCGGCATTGCTGCCGCGCTGGCTGGCCAGCTGCACAACTTCGTCGTCATCCATGTCACGGCGCCGCTGCAGGTGCTGGCACAGCGCATTGCCGCACGCGGACGCGAATCCGGCGACGCGGTGCTGCGCAGGCTGGAGCGCATGCCCGATCCGATTCCCGCAGGCGTGGCGAGCGTCTGCGTATCGAACGACGCGGCCTTGGCGGTGGGCATCGCGCGCTTCCTGGAAGCGCTGCGCACGACGTCGACAGCACTCAAGGCAAGGCGCATGCCGATTGCCACCGGCGACGCGCACATTGCTTATGTGTCGCCCGCCTTTGCCGCTGGCCAGACCCGCATGGCCGTGCGCTCGGGAACAGCCGAAATCCCCGCGGCCTTGCATGTGGTCGAGAACCCGGCCTTGCTGCAAGACGAAGACATCGGCCTGTCCGATGCCCTCTTCGATCGCCTGGGCGTTGCGCCCGGCAGCATCGTGCGCCTGCGCCGGATTCCCGGCCCTGTCAGCCGCGATGTGCTGCGCAAGAAGCTGCGCGGCGAGGCCTTGAGCGAGGCCGAGTACGAAGCCGTGCTGCGCGATGCGGTGGAGGGCCGTTATACGGAGATCGAGCTGACCGCGTTCCTGGTAGCTGCCTCGCAGCACCTCACCGATGCGGAAGTGGTCAGCGTCGCGCGTGCCCGCACGCGCTTTGCCCCCAGGATCGAATGGAACGAACGCATCGTGGTGGACAAGCACTCGATGGGCGGCGTGCCGGGCAGCCGCATCACGCTGATCGTGGTGCCGATCGTCGCGGCGTTCGGGCTGGCGATGCCCAAAACCTCGTCGCGCGCGATCACCTCCGCAGCCGGCACCGCCGAGGCCATGGAGACGGTGGCGCGGGTGGACCTGGACATCGACGACGTGCGCCGCTGCGTGGAGCAAGCGCGAGCCTGCATTGCCTGGAATGGCCGCCTTAATCACTCGGCTATCGACGATGTGATGAATGCCATTACGCGCCCGCTCGGCCTGGACGCCAACCGGTGGTCGGTGGCATCCATCCTCTCCAAGAAATACACCGCGGGTTCGACCCACGTGATCGTCGACCTGCCCTTCGGCCCGCAGGCGAAGCTCAAGTCGCAAGCCGAAGCACAAGCCCTGGGCGTCTTGTTCGAGGCGGTGGGCGCGGGGCTGGGCATGCAGGTGCGCGCGTTCGCGACGGACGGCAGCAAACCCATCGGGCGCGGCGTGGGCCCGGCACTGGAAGTGCGGGATGTGCTGCAGGTACTCAACGGCGGCCCCGACGCACCCGCGGACCTGCGCGAAAAGGCCCTGTTCTTTGCCGGACAGATTCTTGCGTTCGACCCGGCCGTGGGATCTCCCGCCGAGGGACGGCGGATTGCGGGCGAATTGCTTGCCTGCGGGGCCGCAAGCGCCGCATTCGACCGGATCGTGGCCGCGCAGGGCGCAAGGGCGGCGCCGGATGCACCGGGCAACCATGTCCACACCGTACCGGCCAGCGCAGCGGGCGTCGTCGCGGATATCAACGGCTTTGCCATTGCCGGCATTGCACGCGGCGCCGGCGCGCCACGCCGGCCAGGCGCTGGCGTGGACCTGCTGTGCACGGTGGGGGACCGGCTCGTTGCCGGGCAAGCGCTGTTCAGGATCCACGCCGAGACCGCCGGCGATCTGGAGGCGGGCGTACGGGCCCACGCTTCGGCGGAGCTCTCCGGGCCACCGATTCTTATCCGGCCGGACTAGCAGCGCGTCCGAGCGCGCCGCCTGCACTGCCGCACTGATCTATCATTTCCTTCAACCGATGAGGCAACAAATGACATCCTTATCCGTGGTACGCAGTCTCGCATCGATCTCCTTGCTAGGGGCCACGCTGTTCGGCCTGCCCGCGCAGGCGAGCGCCAATATCGGCGGCGACTTTCCACAAAAGCCGATCCGGCTGGTGGTGACGTTCCCGGCAGGCGGGGGCACCGACACGCTGGCGCGGGTGATCGGCACGGAGGTGGGCCGCAGCCTGGGCCAGCCCGTGGTGGTCGACAACCGGCCGGGCGCCAGCGGCAATATCGGCGCCGAGTATGTCGCCAAGAGCCCGTCGGACGGCTATACCTTGCTGGTGGTCAACAGCAGCTTTGCCATCAACCCCGGTGTGTTCCGCAACCTGCAGTTCGATCCGGGCAAGGACTTCAGCGCCGTGATCTCCGTGGCATCCGTGCCATCCGTCATCGCCGTACCCGTTTCTTCGAAGATCCAGACGTTCAATGACCTGCTTGCGGCCGGGCGCTCGGGCAAGCCGCCGACGTACGCCTCCTGCGGCAACGGCACGCCCCAGCACCTTGCCGGCGAACTCCTCAAGATCTCGGCCAGGATCGACCTGCTGCACGTGCCCTATAAGGGTTGCGCTCCGGCGCTCGCCGACGTGCTGGGCGGCCAGGCCGACGTCAGCATCAACACGCTGAGCAACACGGTGCCTTACCTCAAGGCCAACAAGCTGCGCGCGCTGGCCGTCACCTCCAAAGGCCGGTCGCCGCTGCTGCCCGACGTGGCCTCGGTGAGCGAGCTTGGGGTCAGTGGTTATGACGTCGACCAGTGGTTTGGCATCCTGGCCCCGGCGCATACGCCACCGGACATCGTGCAGAAGCTCAACGCGGCCATTGCCAAGGCCGTCGCCAAGCCGGAGGTCAAGGCCAATCTCGCCCAACTGGGATTTGCTACGGCCAGCAGCACCCCGGCGGAATTCCAGAAAGTGGTGAACACCGATATCGAGCGCTGGAAGAAGCTCGCCGCGCAGATTGGCCTGCGGGTCGACTAAGACCCGCAAAAAGCCAACAAAAACTCACGGAAGCCAACAGAAGCCTGCTAAAGCTCGCCAAGGCCAACTGAGACCCACGGGGCAACGCGCGCCGCCCGCCCCACCCAATCCCATTGCAGCACCGCTACGCCACGGCCATCACGGATCCCGTGCGACCGCTTGCGCCTTGCGTTTGCACCTGGTTTGCACCTGCCGTAAGGAAAAGACATGAAGGAAATGAAGGACATCAAGGCAACGAAAGGCATCTCCCGGCTGACGCCCGTATTCGCGTTCGCCATCGCGGCACTCACGCTGTCCGCCCCCGCCTGGGCGCAGTCCGGCCTGGTGCTCTATGGCGTCGCCGACGTCGGCATCGAATACCTCACCCACGCCGACGCCAGCGGCAACGCCCTCGCCCGGATGGCTTCGGGCAACCTGTCCGGCTCGCGCTGGGGCCTGCGTGGCACGGAAGATCTCGGCGGCGGCACCAGCGCGCTGTTCGTGCTCGAGAGCGGCTTCGATATCGATGCGGGCACGTTGGGCCAGGCCGGCCGGCTATTCGGACGGCAGGCCTATGCCGGGTTGAACTCGCCCTATGGGCGGATCACCGCGGGCCACCAGAACAACCTGCTCTACGACATCCTGATCAACTACGACGCCATGGCCATCGCGCCGCGCTACTCCGCGTTCCTGATGGATAGCTCACTCGCGGGACGCTATGACAACGCCGCCAAGTACGTAGGGAAGTTCGGCGGGCTGACGGCAAGCGCGATGTACGCGTTCGCGCGCGGGACCTCCGTGACCACCGGCGCCACCAGCACCATCACTGGCGAGACCGCCGGCAACGCGCGGAACGACCGCGCCTGGAGCACCGCGCTGGAATACACCACGGGCAACGCCGGGGCCACAATCATCTACGACCAGCAGCAGGGCACCACCGGCCTGCCCGGCCAAAACCCGGCACAGCGCGACCGGCGCATCGCCGTTGCCGGCAGCTATGCGTTCGCTCGCGCCAAGGTGTTCGCGGGCTATCGCTGGCTGAGCGGCGACATTGGCAGCACCCCCACGGTGGCGGCGCGCCGGAACGACCTGTTCTGGCTCGGCGCGAGCTATGCGTTTACGCCGGCGTTGACGTTGAGTGCGTCGGCCTACGTGATGAACGACAAGCGCAGCGCGCAGGATCCCTGGAGCCTCGTCGGCACGCTGGATTACGCGCTGTCCAAGCGCACCGATGGCTACCTGACGCTCGGATACGTCAAGAACAAGGACGGTTCGCGCGTTGGCCTGAACGGCATCCAGGCCAGCATCGGCCCGGGCCTGAACCAGCTTGGCGCGGTGGCGGGCATCCGGCACAAGTTCTAGGCCGGGCGGGCTGCGGCACAGCGAGCAAGGCGCGGCACCCGCACAGGGTGCCGCATGGTCGGGCGCAACCGATTGTTGCCTGACGTGCGCGTTGGGGCGATTGCAGAATCGCCGGCATTGTCGCGCGCCATGCACGCAAGCGCGCACTATGTGAACTACAAACAGTACCGCTTACTGAAGCAATTACACTTCTTACCTGCTCGGAATACCTTGTATCGAAGATGCTTCAGCGCAGTGCTGCATCCTCCGCTGTGGCGAGCTCAATTGCGGTCCAGTCCAGACTTTCACGGCCTTGTGCCAAGCTGGTGAGCAGTCGAGCGTGCAGCAGGTCGGCCAAAGGCATAGGTACAGTCGCCTCCTCGGCGGTATCCCGCACCAGTCGCATATCTTTCATGCCTAGCTCCAGCTTGAATCCTGCCGGTTCATAGGCACGTGCCGCCAGGATACGTCCGTAGTTCTGGTAAATCGCACAAGAAAAAATCGTCTGTCCGAAGAAGCCGGCCAGGGCACTCCGGTCAATGCCGTTCTTCTCTCCGAGAGCGAACGCCTCGGAGAGCGCCTCAATCGCCGCCAGAATCAGGAAGTTCCCCGACAGCTTCACGACATTGGCCGCGCCAGCGTCATCGCCGAAATCAAAGACTCCCTGCCCCAAGGCATCCAGAATTGGCTTGGCTCGCTCTTTGGCTTGCGCCGTTCCCGACTGGCAAATCCACAGTGTCTTGGCCGCTGCAGCCTCGGGGCGTCCAAAGACGGGAGCGGTCAAGAACAGCCCGCCCACCTCGGCGTGCTTCGCGGCCAGCTTCCTTGATGTCTCGGGCGACACAGTACTCATCGATATATGCAGCCCGCCCGTCCCAAGCTTCTTCAAGATACCGTCTTGGCCCAGCGTCACAGCTTCAAGCGCGGCATCGTTAGCCAACATCGTTACAGCGATTCCACCTGGCACAACGGCGTCAGCGGGTGTATCCGAGACAATCGCACCATCTGCTACCAATCCCTCTGCACGCGCTCTTGAACGATTGAAGACATTTACGGCAAAGCCGCTGCTCAGTAGATTGCGGGCCATGGGAGCCCCCATGTTCCCAAGGCCCAAGAACGTCACGTTCATTCCGGACATACAGTTCTCCTGAGTTTGTGGGGTTACTCATGCAGACATTCCGAGCTGCCGGGGCTCGACCCGGGCTGTCGGCAAGTGTCCTACCCTGCCCCAATGAAGGTGTCGCGTGTCCCCGCATCCCACGCCCTTGAATCGTTGGCGGCCCACTTGGACTCGCCGTAGACTAAGCTCTGCTGCTGTTGCTGCCCCAGTCGGCTTGGTGTTGACCGCAGCAGTAGGAGTCGCAGTCGCGCGGCCTAGGGGGTGCCGCAAATGATTGCAAAGTAGCCACAGCCAACAACGCAGCGGCGCAGAATCGAACAGTCTTGCTCATGATAGTTCCCCCTTAGAAAGGGGGGCGGACCTTCTATGGATTCGATTTGGTGGCCCGCCAAGTCCCGTGCGCAGCTTACGGCACACCCCATGGTGAAACCCAAGCCAGCAAATCTTCGGGGGTGAGTTGCGCACTCCTGTGACGCCCACAATGTACTGCAGGCCTTCCACCGCGAAATCAAAACACCCACATGCAAATCGGCTACAATAGGAACGATTTTCATTTACCAACCCTGGTGTGAGTTTGCCGACCGCGTGCCGTGCCTCGCGCCAACGGACTGGAAGCCACATGCGGTTGTCTGAACTTCCGCGGCGCACCGCCGCTGTCATTGTGTCGATCGATGACAATTCTCCTAACGATCCGGTAGCACGCCGCCTGCGAGAACTCGGCTTTGTGCCGGGCGAAGCTGTACAGGTCATCGCGCTGGGACCGTTCGGCATGGATCCCCTTGTCGCCCAGGTGGGCTTTACCCGGTTTGCCTTGCGCCGCGCCGAAGCGGCCCGCATTACCGTGGAAGCGCTAAGCGCCACCGTCTCCAGCATCACACCGGCAGCGCAGCCCGACGCGCCCGCCGCCAAACGCTCCGCTGCCTGACCGGGCACCCGCCAAGAATATGTCTGTCGCCACCCCGACTTCCGCTTCCCAGCGTCCCGCATTGCGCGTTGCGCTGGTGGGCAATCCCAATTGCGGCAAGACCGCACTGTTCAACCGCCTGACCGGCAGCCGCCAGAAGGTGGCCAACTACGCCGGCGTCACCGTCGAGCGCAAGGAAGGCCATTTTGTCTCGCCGGCCGGCCGGCAGGTGCGTGTGCTGGACCTGCCGGGTGCCTATAGCCTGCACGCAGCCAGCCTGGATGAGGCCATCACGCGCGATGTCTGCCTGGGCAAGCGCCCGGGCGAGCCGCGCCCCGACCTGCTGGTGTCGGTGGTGGATGCCACCAACCTTCGCCTGCACCTGCGCTTCGTGCTGGAACTGCGCCGCCTGGGCCTGCCGATGGTGCTGGTGCTCAATATGAGCGATGCCGCGGCCAAGCGCGGCATCCACATCGACCGCGACAAGCTGGCCGCCGCGCTCGGCGTGCCGGTGGTCCAGACGATTGCCGTCAAGCGCGATGGCGCCGCCAGCCTGCTGGCCGCGCTTGACGCGGCCTTGCCGGAAGTGCCGGCTGCCGCCCCCGAGCCGGCATCCGACATGGACGTGCACCAGGAGGTCAAGCGCCTGCTGGATGCTGCTGTAACCATGCCGGCACGTACCGCGGCCTTGGACGACCGGCTCGACCGCATCCTGCTGCATCCGGTGTTCGGCCTGGTGATCCTGGCCGTGCTGCTGTTCCTGATGTTCCAGGCGGTGTTCTCCTGGGCCACCCCGCTGATGGACGGCATCGAGGGCGGCGTGCACTGGTTCGGCGAGATCGTCGGCAGCCATCTGCCCGAGGGCATGCTGCGCAGCCTGCTGGTGGATGGCCTGATCGCGGGCCTGGGTGCCGTCGTCGTGTTCCTGCCGCAGATCCTGATCCTGTTCCTGTTCATCCTGACGCTGGAGGAATCCGGCTACCTGCCTCGCGCCGCCTTCCTGCTAGACCGCCTGATGATGGGCGCCGGCTTGTCCGGCCGCTCCTTTATCCCGCTGCTCTCCAGCTTTGCCTGCGCGATTCCCGGCATCATGGCCACGCGCACCATCCAGGACCCGCGCGACCGCCTCGCGACCATCCTGGTGGCCCCGCTGATGACGTGCTCCGCGCGCCTGCCCGTGTACGCGCTGCTGATCGGCGCCTTCATCCCGGCGCGCACGGTGATGGGGATGTTCAACCTCCAGGGCCTGGTGCTGTTCGTCCTCTATGTGGCGGGCATCGTGAGCGCACTGCTGGTGGCGTACGTGCTGAAGTATTTCCGCCGCGACCGCACCGACCACCCGCTGATGATGGAGCTGCCCTCGTACCGCATCCCCAATGCGCGCGACGTGGCGATCGGCCTGTGGGAGCGTGCCCGCATCTTCCTGTCCCGCGTGGGCAAGGTGATCCTGACGCTGACGGTGCTGCTGTGGTTCCTGGCCACGTTCCCGTCGCCGCCGGACGGCGCCACCGCCCCGGCCATCGACTACAGCTTCGCCGGCATGATCGGCCGGGCGCTTGAGCATGTCTTTGCCCCGATCGGCTTCAACTGGCAGATCTGCATCGCGCTGGTGCCGGGCCTGGCGGCGCGCGAAGTCGCCGTGGGCGCGCTGGCCACCGTCTATGCGCTGTCCGGCAGCGAGGACGCCATGGCCAGCCAGCTGGTGCCGATGATCGCCGCGCAATGGTCGCTGGCCACCGCGCTGTCGCTGCTGGCCTGGTTCGTGTTCGCGCCGCAGTGCATCTCCACGATGGCGGTGATCCGGCGCGAGACTGGCTCCTGGAAGGTGATGGCCGCCTCGACGGCCTACCTGTTCGGGCTCGGCTACATGGCGGCCTTTGCCACGTACCACATCACCCTGATGCTGGGCTGACGCGAGGACATTGCAGCCATGAGCCTCTACCACGCCGTTGAAACCCTGCTGGTGCCGCTGATCGTGCTGGCCTGCACGATCTCCGTGCTGGCCCGCTATGCGCCGCGCACCCGCGAACGGATCAAGGCCGGGCTGGCGGCACGCCTGGGCGGCACCGCTGCCACCGGCTGGCGCCGGCGCGCAGCAGCCTGGCTGGCACCACAGGCCGCGGCCGGTTGCGCGAGCGGCTGCGACAGCGGCGGGTGCAATACCTGCGGCTCCAGCACCACCGGCAGCACGCAGCCAGCGCCGGTCACGCAGGCCAACGAGCAAGTCATCCGCTTCGTGGCCAAGCGCTGATTGGCAGCGCGATCACGCCCCAAAGCCCATCGCTGGCCACGTTTTTGATCCACGCAGAAACGGGTACGCTTTGGGTTCGCCGCGCTGGTTCACAGCGTCTTCGGCACCTCCCCCCTCTTCCCCTTTTCGTCGGCACCTGCGCGCCACGATCTCCATCAACAACGGCGCCCGGCAGGAACACATGCCAGGCGCCGCGTGAAAGCTCAGGCAAAAGCTGGGCGCCGCGTCAACTCACCGTTCCCGGAATCGTGATGGAAACCGGCTGCAGTTCAGGGCCGGCCGTGCAGGTTGCGGTCACTGTGAAATTGCCAAGCGCCAAAGGCGTGACCACGATCTGCGCAGCATTGACGCCACCCGCGAACGCTACGTTGGCGCTGCTGGTCCAGCTCCAGCCCGTGCAGCCAAGATAGGGAACGTCCGCACCGAAGTTCTTGAGCGTGGCGGTGACCGGAATCGGCACGGGCAGCGACAGCAGCAGCTTGAGCGGTTGTGGCCCGTTATAGACCAGCGCCCACTTCGGCTGCTCCGTCACCGTCAGGATGGCCTTGGGCGTGCCCGCTATCTTGCTGCTGGCCGCGCTCACCTGCAGCAGGCTCTGCACGGTGGGCGTGCCGATCACGATGCTGGTGCTCAACGTGGCCTGCCGCGTGGCTGGATCCGCCGCAACGGAAAGCGTCGGCGAGGTGGCGGCGTAGCTCCAGGTGCCGTCGAAGTCCGCGGTGGAATCGTGCGAATCGCTGCGGATCACGCGCGCGTTGAAGACCTGCGGATAGCCGTTGAGCACAGACAGCGCGTTGATGGGCATGCCCCCTTGCGATAGCTCGAGCCGGTAGGTGTAGCCAGTGTTCTTCTGCACCGTCACCAGCATCTGGCCACTGACAGCAATGCCGTTGGGCGCGGTGACCGAGACCGTGACCGTGCCGACCGCGGCGGTGGTATCCGAGCTGTTGACGCCCGTCAGCGATGCGGCATTCTGCGCGGCACTGACCTGCACGTTGCCAATCGAGCTGGCCCAGGCCCAGTCGTGCACGGCCGCGCTGACGTCGTTGCCGTTGCCATCGACCAGCGTCGCCGTGACCGGCTGCACTTGCCCGTCAACCAGCGACAGGACCGGATTCGACAGTGCCAGGTTGTAGCTGACCGCGGTGGGCTGCACGGCCACCGTGGCGGTTTGCGCGGGCAGTTGCGTGGTGCTGTTGTCCGCCGCCTTGACGGTGGCCACCACCTGGATGGTGGCCGTACCCACCGCCACCCCCGTGATGGTGGCGCTGCCGTTTGCGGCCGGCACCACGGTGGCGATGGCGTTGCTGGACGAAGTCCAGGCAAAGGTGCTGGACGACGTTACGTCCGCTCCCTTGCTGTCCACCACAGAGGCCGACATCGAGATGCTGCGGCCCACCCCGACCTGTCCCGAGGTCATCGTGAGCGTCACCGAGTATTTCACCGGGGTGGTATCCGCCGCGGTGCTCGCGGTGGTGGGCGCTGCGGCGCCCGAGCCACCGCCACCGCCGCCGCCGCCGCAGCCCGCCATCAGCAATGCCATGGCGGCGCAGGCCAGCCATGCTGGCCACGACTTCGTGTTTCTCATGATGTCTCCCCGTATGGCGTTAAATCCCGGGCCCCTTGCCGACAAAAGCCGAAGCAGGGCGCCGCTGGCCAGACTCGTAAGGTTGGCGCGGCCGGCCAGGAAAATGGCGGAATTGGACGGTCGCGTGCTATCCAGGCTAGTCACGATGTGCACGCTGCTGTACCAGCCAAACGGCTGAGAGTTCAGCGCTTATGTACGCTGACGCACGCCTGGGCTCAATCACAAGTCCGTGCGGATGGCCAGGCGGAGGTGGCCGGCCATCCGGTTATCCGCCGGGGGCTCGGCGCACTCGTCCTTGACGCCCGTTCGCGTTCTCGACTATTCTTGCCGGATGCCGACTGCCGAAAAGCGGGCTCGGCATGCGTAAGCCGCTTCATCCGCACCGCTTCCAACACACTACGCAATGCACCAAGCCACCTGCTTCCACCGCCGCGCCGCCGATGCCTCCCGCATCGCTGCAGCCTCGCGCGTGCCGGCAGCAGGTTGCGCGCTGGGTACCGCCATTGCGCTAGTTGCACCGGCCCTGTCGGCGCCGCGTCTTTCCTCCTCGCTACTGCTAGACCTACTGATCGGTTGCCGGGCCTAGTGCCTAGTGGCAGTTCGGCAGCCTCGCGCCACCCTTTTTCCGCATTGGCCTTCTGACGCCTTCGCTATCGAGCGTTTCAACGCCCCGGCGATCTTGCGTCCTGCCTTTTGCCTTTTGCGTTTTGCTTTTTTGCTTCTTGTGTCTTGCATCTTCCCGCGAGGAAGGAGAACCGTCATGATGTTGCGCAACCCCGCCACCAAGTACCGCCCCGCCACTACCGTAGATATCGCCGACCGAACCTGGCCCGCCAAGCGCATCACGCGCGCACCGGTCTGGATGAGCACGGATCTGCGCGATGGCAACCAGGCCCTGATCGAGCCGATGAACCCGCAGCGCAAGCTCCGCTTCTTCGAGCAACTGGTCAAGATCGGGCTCAAGCAGATCGAAGTGGCGTTCCCCTCGGCCTCGCAGACCGATTTCGATTTCGTGCGGATGCTGATCGAGGAAGACCGCATCCCGGACGACGTGACCATCGTGGTGCTGACCCAGGCGCGCGAGGACCTGATACAGCGCACCATCGAATCCGTGCGCGGCGCCGCGCGCGCCGTGGTGCACCTCTACAACCCGATCGCCCCCGCGTTTCGCCGCATCGTGTTTGGTGCAAGCCGCGAGGAGGTCAAGGAGATCGCGCTGGCGGGCACCCGCCTGATCAAGGCGCTGACCGACGGCATGCCCGAGACGGCATGGACCTACGAATACTCGCCCGAGACCTTCAGCATGACCGAGCTGGATTTCTCGCTCGAGGTTTGCGATGCGGTATCGGCGATCTGGCAGCCCAGCGCCACGCGCCCGCTCATTCTCAACCTGCCGACCACGGTGGAATGCAGCACACCCAATATCTTCGCCGACCAGATCGAATGGATGCACCGGCATCTTGCACGGCGCGCGGACATCGTACTGTCGGTGCACCCGCACAATGACCGTGGCACCGCAGTGGCAGCCGCCGAGCTTGCCGTGATGGCCGGCGCCGATCGCGTGGAAGGCTGCTTGTTTGGCAATGGCGAGCGCACCGGCAATGTCGACCTGGTGACGCTGGCGCTGAATCTCTACACGCAGGGCGTGGACCCCGGGCTCGATTTTTCCGACATCGATGAAGTGCGCCAGTGCGTGGAAGATTGCAACCAGCTCCCCGTGCACCCGCGCCACCCGTATGTGGGCGACCTCGTCTTCACGGCCTTCTCCGGCTCGCACCAGGATGCGATTCGCAAGGGCTTCGCGCAGCAGCAGGCGGATGCGATCTGGGAGGTGCCATACCTGCCGATCGACCCGGCCGACCTTGGCCGCAGCTACGATGCGGTGATCCGCGTGAACAGCCAGTCCGGCAAGGGCGGTATGGCCTACCTGCTGGAACAGGTGCACGGCATCTATATGCCGCGCCGCCTGCAGATCGAGTTCAGCCGCGCGGTGCAATCGATGACCGACGAGAGCGGGCTCGAAGCCAGCGCCGATGACTTGTATGGATTGTTCAAGCGCGAGTATCTCGAACATGAGGCGCCGCTGCGCTATGTGGGCCACCAGATGGTGTCCGGCAACAACGGCCAGGTGGAGATCGAAGTGACGTTGCTGCGCGATGGCGAAGCGCTGCGCGCGCGCGGCCGGGGCAACGGCCCGATCGATGCGTTCGTCAGCGGCCTCAAAGGCGCGCTGGACATGCCGGTGCGCGTGATGGACTACCACGAGCATGCGCTGTCGTCCGGTGCCAATGCCGCCGCGGCCTGCTATGTGGAAGTGCGGGTAGGAGACTCCGCCACGGGCTTCGGCGCCGGCATCGACGCCAGCATCATCACGGCATCGCTCAAGGCCGTGGTGTCGGGCGTGAACCGTCACCTGCTTGCGGCCAGCCAAGTACGGCGCGAACAAGCCTTGGCCGACTGATACCGCCCGCGCCCGGACTCAAGGCCGCGGCGCAGAAAAACCGGTGTGCCCCGCCCCCACGGGGCACACCCGGAAAGACGCCCT
This sequence comes from Cupriavidus sp. UME77, assembly GCF_014170355.1. Taxonomy (NCBI): domain Bacteria; kingdom Pseudomonadati; phylum Pseudomonadota; class Betaproteobacteria; order Burkholderiales; family Burkholderiaceae; genus Cupriavidus; species Cupriavidus sp. UME77. The sequence continues at coordinate 152,615 of NZ_LZZU01000055.1, read as the reverse complement.
TGCGGGACGCCCACGACATGCTCGTTGCTTGACTGTGTGCACAGCGTAAGGCGGGTGCAAACTTGCCGCCACGAATATTTGCGCATGTCCTTAGAAGCCCGGCCCGGGATTGGAAATGCGAAAGAGCGCGGCGCGGGCCGGGACTGTCGCAACGCGGCGACGCATGCGCATGCGCGCGCCACCCATGCCCATCTTCTTGCTTTCGGTCAAGGTTCGACCGGAAACGCTGCGCCAAACTGTGCGTGAAGTTTCCTAAAACACGAGCCAACCATCATGAAGAAGCACCTGCATACCCGTCTGTGCACCACCGCCATTGCCACCCTTGCCGTGCTCGGCGCCGTTGCCGCAACGCCCGCTGCTGCTGCCGATGAAGCGCAGGGCAACTGGATGGTGCGCCTGCGCAGCACCTATCTCGACATGGCCGGCAAGTCCGACCCGATCGGCGGCGTTGGCGCCTCGGACCGCATCACGGTCAATAACAAATGGATTCCGGAACTCGATGTCACCTACTTCTTCACGCCGCACATCGCCGCCGAGCTGGTGCTGACCGTGCCGCAGAAGCAGAACGTCTACCTGGATGGCAACAAGATCGGCTCCTTCACGCATCTGCCGCCGACGCTGCTGGTGCAATATCACTTCATTCCCAACGGCACCTTCCGCCCATATATCGGCGCCGGCCTGAACTTCACGCGGATCTGGGGCGCCGACATTGCCAACAATTCGCTGTCGCTCGATAGCTGGAGCGTGGCGCCGGCCCTGCAGATCGGCATGGACTACAAGCTCACCAAGAACTGGTTCCTCAATGCCGACGTCAAGAAGGTGTGGCTGTCGAGCGATGTGAAGGCGGCCGGCGTGAAGGTCTCGAACGTGAGTCTGGATCCGTGGCTGTTCAGCATGGGTGTGGGCTACCGCTTCTGACGAATCGCGGTACGTCGCTCCACGGCACAACGATCGGACGGCAGATCCCGCGTCAGGCTCTGGCTTGGCGCGGGATCTGCCGCAATGCGTTGCGATTCAGGCCATAGAAGCGCGCGACCACGGCCATCTCCGAGCCAGCATCCAGCAGCGCTTGCGCCGATTTCCGGCTCCGCAGTATCTGCGGGATGTTGGCGAGGAAAACGCTTGCCACGTCCGGGTCGAAATGCGAGCCGGAACCTGCCGAGACAATCGACAGCGCATCGTCGTCGCTCATGCCGGGACGATAGCAGCGCGACTCCGTCATGGCATCGAACGCATCGGCGATGGCCACGATACGCGCGGCCAGCGGGATCTCCTTGCCGGCCAGGCCGCGTGGATAGCCCGTGCCGTCGAAACGCTCATGGTGATCGTGCGCGACCTGCGACGCCAGGCGCATCAGCGCGTCCGCGCTGCCCGCGAGGATGTTCGCGCCGATCTCTGCATGCCGCTCGATCACCTGCCGCTCTTCGGGGAGCAGCTTGCCAGGCTTAAGCAGTACGGCATCGGGGATGGCGAGCTTGCCCACGTCGTGCGCCGGCGTGACGAGCCGTATGCGCTCGCAGTGCGCCGCATCCAGCCCCACCAGATCGGCAAGGCAGGCGGCGATCGTCGCAGTGCGAACGAGATGGCCCGATGCATGCGGGTAACGCAAGCAGCCAGCGAGCGTCAGGCTGGCCAGCGTAATAACCGCATGGGGATTCGTAGTCATGGTGCTGAAGCTGGGCGAAGCGCGAGATTCTATGCCTGCCGAGGCATATCGCCAATAGCTGATGGCGAACCGCCTTCGTGGCCACGCACTTCGCCTGCCTCAGTCCATGCTGAGATTAGCCTGCTTGACGAGCTTGCCGAAGCGGCCGATCTCTGCCTGGATCTGACTGCGCATCTGCGCTGGCGTGTTGCCCACCGGCTCCGCGCCGATAGCGGCGAACTGCTGCTTGACGTCGTCGCTGGCGAGGCTCCTGGCGATTTCCGCGCTCAGCTTCGCCACGATCTCGGGCGGTGTGCCCGCGGGCGCCATCACGCCGAACCAGGACGCGATGTCAAAGCCGGGCAGGCCCGCTTCGGCCAGCGTTGGCACGTCCGGCAAGGCGGACGAGCGCTTCGCGGTGGCGACCGCCAGCGGCCTCAGTTTGCCGGCCTTGATGTAGGGCAGCGCGGACGAGGTCGTGTCGAACATCATGGACACTTGCCCGCCCATCAGGTCCGTGATGGCGGGCGCGCTGCCCTTGTAGGGGATATGGCCGATATCGGTGCCGGTCTGCGCCTTGAACTGTTCGCCAATCAGATGGTGCGCGGTGCCGTTGCCATTGGAGGCATAAGTCAGCTTGCCGGGATTGGCCTTGGCATAGGCGACCAGTTCCTGCACCGTTTTGGCGGGGAAGCCCGGGCCGACCACCAGCACGTTCGGCACGATGGCGACGACCGATACCGGCGCGAGGTCCTTTTGCACGTCGTACGAGAGCCGTTTGTAGACGCTCGGCGCGATGGTGTGGTGAACCGCGCCCATGAGCAGCGTGTAGCCGTCCGCCGGCGCCTTGGCAACGGCATCCGCCCCGATCGTCGCGCCCGCGCCCGGCCGGTTCTCGATGACCACGGGCTGGCCCAGCGCCACCGTGAGCTTTTGTCCGACGGTGCGGGCCAGGATGTCGGTCGTGCCGCCCGGCGGGAACGGCACGATCAGGCGGATCGGCTTGGCGGGATAGGCCTGCGCGTTGGTTTGTGCGAAGGCGGTACCGGCAGCGAGCGTGAATGCGAGCACGGCTGCCGCAGTCCGGAATGCGGATTGCATGCTTGTCTCCTCTTTGCTTTTCTATTTTTTTATTTCTTCTATTGTGAGCGGCCCGTCCAGGGGCGGGCCGCTTGCGCAGAACATTGTGCCGCCATCGTTCTCGCCCCCCTTCGCGGCTTGGACGGCTGGCTCAGGCGGCTTGCTTCACCTGCTGCGCCAGTACCTTGCAGATGGCTTCGGTGACGCTCGCCGTGCTTGCCGTGCCGCCCAGGTCCGGCGTGAAGACACCGGCCGCCGTGATCTGCTCGATCGCCGCCATCAGCCGATCGGCCGCGGCCTTCTCGCCGAGATGCTCCAGCATCATCGCGGCGGTCCAGAAGGTCGCCACGGGATTGGCAATGCCCTTGCCGGTGATATCGAAAGCCGATCCGTGGATGGGCTCGAACATCGACGGGAAGACGCGCTCGGGATTCAGGTTGGCGGTGGGCGCGATGCCCAGGCTGCCGGAGAGCGCGGCGGCCAGGTCGGACAGGATATCGGCGTGCAAGTTGGTGGCGACTACCACATCCAGCGTCTGCGGCTTGAGCACCATGCGCGTGGTCACGGCATCGACCAGCTCGCGGTCGGTCTTGACGTCCGGATAGTCCTTGGCGACCTCGTAGAAGATCTCATCCCACATCACCATGCCAAAGCGCTGTGCGTTGGACTTGGTCACCAGCGTGAGATGCTTGCGCGGGCGCTTGCGCGCCAGCTCAAACGCAAAGCGATGAATACGCTCGACACCGGCGCGGGTGAACACCGAGGTCTCGGTCGCGGTCTCGATGGGCAGCCCGCGATGGGTACGGCCGCCGTTGCCGGCGTACTCGCCCTCGGAGTTCTCGCGGATGATGACCCAGTCGATATCCTTGCCGTTCACCAGCGGGCTGCGCACCCCGGGCAGCACGCGTGCCGGGCGCACGTTGGCGTACTGGTCGAAACCCTGGGCGATCGGCAGGCGCAGGCCCCACAGCGACACATGATCCGGTACGTTGAGCGCACCCACGGCCCCGAAGAAGATCGCGTCGAACTGTTTCAGACGCTCCAGGCCATCGGTCGGAATGTAGTACCCACGCTCCAGATAGTAGTCGGAGCTCCAGGGAAAATGCTCGACGCTGAGCTTGAACCCGCCATCCTGGGTGGCCAGCGTCTGCAGCACCTGCAGGCCTGCCGAGATGACTTCCGGGCCAATGCCATCGCCCGGGATGGCCGCAATCTTGTATTCGCGCATCGCGCTGTCTCCTCTGCTTGGTTCACGCCTGGCAGGCTCGCCGCGCTCGTTCGCACCAGCCGCGGCATGACACTGCCGTCCTGCCATCGACTATGGCCGAAAAACCTCAGCGTAGAATCAACTCAAATTCAATCTACTTTTAACCTGAGGTTAAAAATGGGACAGCCCTCCGAACTGGCGTTTTTCTCGGCACTGGTCAAGGCCGGCAGCCTGTCGGCCGCGGCCCGGGAGCTGGACGTCACGCCGGCGGCGGTCAGCAAGCGCCTGGCGCAGCTGGAAGCGCGGCTCGGCGTGCGCCTGCTCAACCGCACCACCCGGCGCATCGGCGTGACTGCGGAAGGCGAGGTGTACCTGGAGCATGCCCAGCGCATCCTCGCCGACATCGAGGACCTTGACCAGTTGCTTGCCCGCGGCCGGGTCGCGCCGCGCGGCTTGCTGCGCGTGAATGCGCCGCTGGGCTTTGGCCGCACGTACATCGCGCCGGCCATCTCCGCCTTCGCCAAACGGCATGCGCAAGTGGAAGTGCAACTCCACCTGACCGACCGCCCCATCAACCTGGGCGACGAGGGCTTCGATGTGGGGATCCGCTTTGGCGAGATGCCGGATGCCCGCCTGATCGCCCGCAAGATTGCCGATAACCGCCGGCTGGTGTGCGCGGCCCCGTCCTACCTGAAGGCGCACGGAACGCCGTCCACGCCGCATGACCTGGCGCAGCATCAATGCATCGTGCTGCGGCAGAACGACTCGGCCTACGGCATCTGGCGGTTCACCAAGGGGAAGAAAACGGAAGCGGTCAAGGTGCGCGGGCCGCTGAGCAGCAATGACGGCGAAGTCACGCTGACGTGGGGACTCGACGGGCAAGGCATCCTGCAGCGGGCGGAATGGGATCTCGCGAAATACCTGCGCAGCGGCCGGCTGGTATTGCTGCTGGAGGATTATGCGTTGCCGCCCGCCGACATCTATGCGGTGTTTCCGGAACGGCACAATATGTCAGCCAAGGTCAGGGCGTTCCTTGACTTCCTGGTGGCGCATTTCGAGGGGAAGCTGGCCAAGGCGCGTGGCGGCCCGACCGCGTGGTGAATGAGGGATGCAAGACACCGGCGTCCCCGCTCGCACGGGAACGCCGGCAGGAGCCAGCCTACCGGAACGCCGGCTCGTCAAAACTGCGCAGCTTTCGCGAGTGCAGTTGCTCGGCACCGCCCTCGCGCAAGATGCGAATCGCCTCCAGCCCGATCGACATGTGCTGGCTCACCCGCTGCCGATAAAACGCATTGGCCATGCCGCGCAGCTTGAGTTCGCCATGCAGCGGCTTGTCGGACACGCATAGCAAGGTGCCATACGGCACCCGCAGGCGGAAACCGTTGGCCGCGACCGTGGCGCTTTCCATGTCGATGGCAATCGCGCGAGACTGGTTGAAGCGGGCGTACAACGCCTTGGACTTGAGCTCCCAGTTGCGGTCGTCGGTGGAGACAACGGTGCCGGTGCGCATGCGGGTCTTCATCTCGTTGCCGGACAAACCCGTCACGCGCACCACGGCCTCTTGCAGCGCGACCTGGATCTCCGCGATAGGCGGCACCGGCACCCAGGGCGGCAGGTCGTGATCGAGCACGTGGTCGTCGCGTACATAAGCGTGCGCCAGTACGTAGTCGCCGAGTTGCTGCGAGCGGCGCAGGCCGCCGCAGTGGCCGACCATCAGCCAGCAATGCGGACGCAGCACGGCAAGGTGGTCGGTCATGGTCTTGGCGTTGGACGGGCCCACGCCGATATTGACCAGCGTGACGCCAAGCTTGTCCTCGCGCACCAGGTGATAGGCGGGCATCTGCGGCAGCGCGCGCGGACGCAGCGCGTCGTCGGGCTCGGCCTCGCCGCGCTCTTGCACCACATCGCCGGGTTCCACGAAGCGCGTGTAGCCATCCGCACCTTGCGTGTCGTCGGCGGCCATCAGCGAGCGGCCGAGCGCAATGAATTCGTCGACGTAGCGCTGATAGTTGGTAAACAGCACAAAGCGCTGGAAATGCTGGGGCGCGGTGCCGGTGTAGTGATAGAGCCGCTGCAGCGCCAGGTCCACGCGCTCGCCGGGAAACATCGAGAGCGGCCAGGCTTCGCCCGGCACCGGCTCATAGGTGCCGTTGGCGATGGCGTCGTCGATGCGGCTCAGCTCGGGCAGCACGAACGAGGCTTCGAGCTCGCGCGCCTGCGTGTAGCTGATGTCCGTGGTGGAGGCTTCGATGACGAACGGCAACGGGATCGGGCGGCGGCTGACGCCGACCACCACGGGCACGCGGTGGTAGCGTATCAGGCGCTCGATCTGGTCGCGGTAGTAATCGGCCAGCAGTTCGGGGCGGGTGACCGTGGTGCCGTAGACCCCGGGGTAGGCAACCGTGCCCCAGGATGGCCGGCTGTCGGTGACCATGGTTTCGAGATTGACCGAGATGCCCAGGTAGGGATAGCAGGCATGTGCCGCGGACGGCAGCGGCTGGCCCTGGGCGAAGGCGTCGAAGCGCGCGCGGATCGCGCCGACCGAGGCATCGTAGATCTCACGGATGCGAGCCAGCGCCGCGTCGGCGTCGGAAAACTCGGCCAGCTGATCGGCCGGATGGGCGGAAGAGAAGATCGAGGCATTCATGGGAAACATGATACCCCGCTACAGAGCGGAAGCAACATGGCCTGCCGCAAATTGACGGGCCTTCGCGCGCTCGCTACACTGCCTGCAGTCTTTTTGCGGCCCCGCGCCGCACTCGCCTCGTGACGCCCCCCATTAGAAGGGCAGCGCCGAGTTGCCGTATCTGCTTGCATGGGGAGCCCCGATGGAAATCCGCAATCTGCTGCCAGAAGAAATCGAGGCGGCCAGACAACTCCTTGCGGCAAACGGGTGGGCGCACCGCGTTGCCAACACGGAACGCTTCGCCCGGCTGATCGCCAACTCGCAACGGGTGGTGGTGGCGGTCGATAACGGAGAGATCGTGGGTTTCGCGCGGGCGCTGTGCGACGACATCTCCAACGGCTACCTGTCGATGGTCGCGGTGACGCCGAGCCATCGCCGCCGCGGCATCGGCCGCGCGCTGGTGCGCCACATCGTCGGCAACGATCCCGACATCACGTGGGTGCTGCGCGCCGGGCGCTCGTCCGAGGCGGCCTTCTTCGGGCAGCTCGGCTTTGTGCCCTCGCTGGTGGCCATGGAGCGCCGGCGCACCTGAGCCGGGCCCCGCGGGCTGGCCTGCCGCTCAAACCTTCATCGTGCACAACAACACATGGCCTCTTCCACCGGTTGGTTTCATTGGGCGTTGCTGTCGGCCGTCTTTGCCGCGCTGACGGCGATCTTCGCCAAGATCGGGCTGGAAGGCGTCAACTCGGACCTTGCCACGCTGGTGCGCACGGCGGTGATCATCGTGGTGCTGAGCTTTTTCGTGGTGCTCACGGGCAAGTGGAGCAACCCGCTCGCGCTATCGCCGCGGACCTGGATCTTCCTCGTGCTCTCCGGGCTTGCCACGGGCGCCTCATGGGTGTGTTACTTCCGGGCGCTGAAGATTGGCGATGCCTCGAAGGTGGCGCCGGTGGATAAGCTGAGCCTGCTGCTGGTGGCGGTGTTCGCCGTGATCTTTCTCGGCGAACGCCCCAACCTGCGCGAGTGGGCCGGCATCGCGCTGGTCGGCGCCGGCGTGCTGGTGCTGGGGTTCAAGCGCTAAGAGGCAACTCCGGCACATAGGCTTGCATCGACATTACCGGTCCGTGCGCACCGGCCCGTATTCCACCGGCACCCAGGCGTAGCCCTTGCTCTCCGCGCGCACATGGCCGATCCCAGGGAACGGCAGGTGGGCGCCCGCCACCCACAGCTTGCCGCGCGCGGCATCGGCAAAAATCTTCTTGCGCGTGCGCACCGCCTGCGTGCTGTCCACGTCGAACTCCAGCGCCACCTCCGGGCGGCGGAACTGCACCGCGTGGCTGTGCACGATATCGCCCCACACCAGCAGGCTTTGATTGCCTGACTTGAACAGGTAGCCACTGTGGCCCGGGGTGTGCCCGCGCGCCGGCACCGCGCTCACGCCCGCCACCAGCTTGTCGCCCGCGCCGAAGGTGCGCAGCCGGCCGGCGGCCTGGTAAGGGGCGACGGCGGCGCGCGCCATCGCGAACGAGGACTGCGCGTCCTGTGGTGCGCGCGCGGCGGTAGCTTCGTCCAGCCAGTAGCCCGCCTCGGCCTTGTCGACATACACGTTGGCGTTGGCGAAGACGGCCTTGCCGCCGGCCATCAGGCCGCACGCGTGATCGCCGTGCATATGGGTCAGCAGCACCGTATCGACCTGGGCGGGGTTGTAGCCCGCCGCGCGCAGGTTCTCGACAACGCGGCCCAGCGTGGGGCCGAAGCAAGCCGCCGTGCCGGTGTCGACCAGGATCAGGTTGGTGCCAGTGTTGATCAGGTAAGCGTTGACAGCGGTCTGCATGCCGGGCGTGGAGGCCACGAACATGCGCGCGAGCAGGCCCTGTACCTCGCCCGGGCTGGTGAACTTGAGCACCTTGGTGTCCAGGTCGACATAGCCGTCGTAGAGCGCGGTGACCTCGAACTGGCCCAACATCATGCGGTAGTAGCCGGGCACCTGGGTCTTCTGCTGGGCCGGCGGGGCCGCTGGCGGCTGGACCTGCGCCAGCGCGGGCAGGCCGGCAAGGGCGAGGGTGCAGACCATCGACAGCGAAGTCAGGCGGGCAGCAAGACGGGGCAGCGTCATCGGTCGATCCTTTGGGAGAGCAAGCCAGGCACGCTGCCTGATCAACGGCTGTTTTGCGCCGCGCGGGAGCGCAGATACGCCAGCGCCGGTGCCAACTGTGCCAGTGCCGGCGCTTGCGCGCAAACGTGCGAGGCTGTGCTCCAGGGATATGGCAGGCGGGCCAGCCAGCCGTCGAGCACCTGTTGCGCGGTGTCGGCGGGCAACACGTCCATGGCCTCGATCACGATGGTGAGTGCCTGCACGCGCCGGGCACCATCTTGCTCGGAAAACTCCCACGCGTAGCTGCCGCAGCCCACGCGCACGCCGCCGCTGGCCTTGTCGGTCATGCCTACCAGCCAGTCGCAGCCATAGCGTTGCGCGTCGGCCGCGGGCGGGGCGTCGGCCAGGCAGAACGTGTAGACGTTGTCGTAGCTCTGGCCAAAGCGCCGCACCAGCACGTCGCTGATCGTGGCCAGGCCTTCACTGCGTGCCGGGAACGCGATTGCCTCGGACTTGACCGTCATCTCCAGCGTGGCATCGGCAGCGAAGGCGTGCGCCATCAGATGGGGGCGGTTCTCGTCCTTGGCGCGGATATAGGTGCGGATCAGGGCCTGGGGATCGAGGGAACCGGGAAACGTCGATGCGGGTGCGTTCATGCGTGCCTTTTGTGTAGTTGGCGGCATGGTAGCCCGCCTCCCGCGCCAGCGGTGGCGCGGCCCTCCCGCCAGCAAGGTTGCTTCGGAATGCGCCGATCCCCGCGATCGCACCGGCCTGGTTGCCTTTGCTTCAAGACCTTTCGTCACGAGCACGTCATCAAGCCGACATAGATTGTGGCCCTGCCGCCGCCCGCCCCCACAGGCGGGCGGCAAACGAGAGCACACGAGAACGAACGAAAACAACGAACGGGTGAAGGATCGATGATCAAGCGAAAGCAATGGGCTGCAGTGGCCTGTACCCTGGCAACGGCAGCGCTGGCCGCCTGCGGCGGCGACGGCGACCAGACGCAGGCTGCGCAAGCGGGCGGCGGCACTGGAGGCAATGGCGGCAATGGCGGCGCGGTGACGCAGCCGGCCGCGCTCACGCCGCTGGCGGGCGGCTCGCTCTATGTCGGCGCGGTGAGCTTCGGCGATACCGTGTCCGTTGCGCTCGACCAGCCGGCCGCCGGCCAGGTCACGCTGCGCTTTCTCGATTCCCGCTTTGGCCTGGGCGGCACGCTGGTGGGCAGCTACACGCTTAGCGGCGACACCTACAAAGTCACCAAGCTGGCGGCAGCCAGTGCCGACGTGCCCGCGGCCCTGGCCACCGCCGCGAGCGCCATCAGCTTTGAGTTCGTGGTCGATGCCGGCGTGCTGTCCGGTGCGCTGGGCCAGGTGCCCAACCTCCTCGCGGGCGGCGGCGCGCTGCTCCAGGGCCACGTGAGCGCGGCCAACAAGGGCGCGCAGCTAAGCGATGTCGCGGGCGTCTACAACTATCTGCGCCAGGCAGGCACCACGGCCGCCGTGGGACAGGTCAAGATCTCCGCGAACGGGACGGTGCGCGCCTGCGCCGGCGCCGCCTATGCCGACAATTGCGCCGGCGGCGAAAGCGGCACGCTCGCCGCCGACGCCGACCAGCAGCGCTTCCCCGGCGCCTTCGCCGTGACGCTGGGCGGCAGCAAGATCGGCCGCCTGTTCGTGGCACGCCAGGATGGCCAGGCAACGCTGTTCGTCGACGAAGCCGCCAGCAATGCCGACGGCAGCCCGCGCAACGGCAGCTGGGTGCTCAAGAGCGCGCAGGCCGTTGCCGGCAGCGCCGCCGACGGCGACTGGCTATGCTCCGAGCCCGAGCTGGACGACGGCAACGCGGCCACTGGCCGCACCCGCCGCAACATCGTGTCGATCGCGGGCAACCGGCTCGCCGCCGACAATATCGCCACGGACGTCGCGCTGAACTACAACGCGGCCATCGGGGCCAGTGGCGCCATCGCCACCGGTGCCAACGGGCTGATCTCCGGGACCTGGCAGGACACCGTCGCCGCGCAGCCGCAAGCCGCGTCGCTGGCGCTGCTGCCGGTCACCGCCAAGCTGGCCTACCAGTTGCGCGACGTGCCCGGTGCCAAGCGCCGCGTCCAGAGTGTTTGCACGCCGCTGGCCGCGCAAACCCCGACCACCACCTACCTGCAAGCCAAGGCCGGCGACATCGTGCAGGTCACGCTGGCCGACCTGCGCCCGACCCAGCCGGCCATCGGCTTCGACCAGATCTACTACAAGCTGGGCCGCTACGCGGCCGACCCGGCCAAGAAGTTCGATGATGCCTGCGAGGCCAACGGCCAGAACAAGGCCAGCGCGACGACCGCTGCCTCGCGCCTGGACAACCTCGCCTCCTTCACCTGCACCAAGGCGGTCGGCAACAAGCCTGCGGATATGAAAACCATGGTGATCGGCCCGGCGGGCAAGCCGTACCTGACCGATGGCCATCACACCTTCACCAGCGTGTGGGAAGCGGCCGATGGCGGCCCGCAGGCGAAGATGTGGATCAAGGTGCAGGACAACCTGGCCACGCAGGACCGCGCCACGTTCTTCCGCACGCTGCGCGAGCGCAAGCTGATGTGGCTGAAGGACACCGCCAACCGCCCGACCACGCCGGCCGAACTGCCGCCGTCGCTCGGCCTGCGCAACGGCCTGGGCAACGACCGCTATCGCTCGCTGGTGTATTTCACGCGCGACATCGGCTACCAGCAACTGGCGGACGCCACGGAGTTCACGGAGTTTTACTGGGGTGACTGGCTGCGCCAGCGTGTCAACCTGGACAACTACCGCCTGGACGACACCACGAGCTACCTGAGCGCCGTGCGCGCAGCGGCCACGGCCATGGTGGCGCTGGCCCCCGCCGATCCGGTGAGCAGCGGCAAGACCGCCGCGGCGCTGGGCGGGCTGACGGTGCTCAACGAGACGGAGTTCACGGCGTTGTCGCAGCCGGTGGGCAGCGCCAAGCCCGGCAAGCTGCCGTATGCGGTGGGCTACAAGGCGACGCTGGCCCAGTAAGCTGGCCTGGCCGCCTCGCCGTGCAGGTGGATCGCATGGCGAGGCGCCAGAATCGTTTTGAAATGGCCTCTTATTCAGGCTGGATGTTGGCGGCCTTGATGATGCGGCCCCACTTGGCGGATTCCTGCGCCTGGAACTTGGCCAGCTCTGCGGGCGTGCTGGTGAACACGTCGGTGCCGGTGGACTGGTAGAAGTTTGCCGCCGTCTCGCTCCTGGCGGCCTTCACCATCAGGGCGTTGAGCTTGTCCACCACCGGCTGCGGCGTCTTGGCCGGCGCGTAGGCGGCGAACCAGTAGCTCATCTCATAGCCCTTGACGCCGGCCTCGTCGATGGTCGGCACATTGGGCGCCAGCGGCGAGCGCGCCTTGCCCGACACACCCAGCGCCTTGAGCTTGCCGCTCTTGACCTGGGGCAGGCCGGTGGCGGTATCGGTGATCATCATCTGGATCTGGTTGCCCAGCAGGTCGGTGATGGCCAGCGGGTTGCTCTTGTAGGGCACGTGCAGCAACTGCACATGCGCCATCTGCTGGAACAGTTCCCCGGCAATGCGCGAGGACGAGCTGCCGCTGCCAAAGCTGAGCTTGCCCGGCTCCTTCCTGGCCAGCGCGATGAATTCCCCCACATTGTTGACCGGCAACTGCGGGTTGACCACCATGATCTGGCCGCCACGGCCCAGCGCGGTCACCGGCACGTAGTCCTTGACCGGATCGTAGGGCAGCTTCTTGAACAGATGCTCGTTGGCCGCATGCGTGGTGTTGGTGCTGATCAGCACGGTATAGCCGTCCGGGCTGGCCTTGGCCACGTCGCTGGCGGCGATAAAGCCGTTGGCGCCGGGCTTGTTGTCGACCACCACCGTCACCTTGGCATCCACCGTAATGGCCTGGCCGATCGCGCGGGCGAGCTGGTCCGTGGCGCTGCCGGCGGCGAACGGCACCACGAAGCGAATCGGCTTGTCCGGAAACTCCGCCTGCGCCGGGCCGGCCAGCAGCGCGAGCGCCGCGGCGGCGATGCCGGTGACCACCTTCAGGCGGGAAGCGGGCTTGGTGTATGCGGACATCTTTGGTCTCCTGTTCGAATCTGGAATCGTTCTGGTTTGTCGTTCTGGTTTGTCGTTCTGGTATGTCGCTTTACTTCTGTGTTGCGCTTCAGTGTTGTGCTTCAACCGGCGCCGGCCAGCCGCGGGGGCAAAGGGATCTCCAGCTGCAGTAGCAGGAAAGACAGCGCCTTGCCGTGCGTATCCAGGTTGAGCGCATCGTTCACGCCGCCGTCGAGTACGCCGTCGATGACGAAGTTCATCGCCTGCAGCGAGGCCACCAGGTAGCGCTTGACCGCCGCTGGCTGGCGGTAGCGGAACAGCGCCGCCACCGCGTCCTCGGTGACATGCGCGACAAGGTGGTCGAAGTCGCGCGCGTCGTAGGCGATCACGCTGATGTTGGAGCGATCCCCCTTGTCGCCCGTGCGCGCGTGCGCGAGCTGGTAGAGCGCGATGGTGGTGGAAGTAGAGGTAGCGGTTGCGTTCATGGCAGCAGGGAGTGGCTTGCGGTGACGGCGCTGCGCGGCACCAGGCAGGACATGGCGTTCAGCCGCGCGCGCAACGCGGTACGCACACCGCCCCCGCCGGCGGGGCCGCAGGTGTACAGCGCATTGACTTCACGCAGCAGCGCTTCGGCCACGGGCTTGTCCTCATGCGCCAGCGCGGCGCGCAGGCGTACGTCCTGCGCCTGTGCCTCGCCGGGTTGTGTTTGTTGCAGCAGGCGGCCACCATCGTCGGCAAAGACGCTCAGCACGCCGATCAGGTCAAAGCGGATCGGCACCGCATGGCCGAGCAGGTCCATGCGCTTGCGCACGATCTGCGCAGCCAGGCGCGCGCGCGCCGCCGCGTTCGGGCCGGCGTAGGAGATCTCGCCTTCCGCGATCCAGCCGCCTTCGTAGAACAGGTTGGCCTTGAGCTGCTCGGGCCGCTCGCGGCCACGCACATTGCGCACCGCCACGCGGTCCGGGCCGATCTGCTCGACGGTGGCCGCGCTGATGTCGGCGATGACATCAGGCGTCAGATAGGCCGCGGGGTCGTGCACTTCGTAGAGGAGCTGCTCCTTGACCGTGCGCAGGTCCACGCAGCCGCCCGTATCCGCCGCCTTGCTCACTTCGATATTGCCGTCTTCGTCCAGGCGCACGATGGGATAGCCGACGGCGTGCACATCCGGCACATCCTTCATGCCGGGATCGGCGAAATAGCCGCCGGTGACCTGCGCCCCGCATTCCAGCAAATGCCCGGCCATGGTGGCGCGCGCCAGCCGGTCCCAGTCCTGCCACGACCAGCCAAAATGCGCCATGGCCGGGCCCACCGCCAGCGCGGGATCCGCCACGCGGCCGCACACCACGACCTGCGCGCCGGCGCGCAGCGCATCGGCAATGCCCTGCGCGCCAATGTAGGCGTTGGCGCAAACGAAGCGCGCCTGCGGAAAGCCCGCGCCCACAATCTTGCGCAGCACCGCCCGGCCCGCATCGTGCGAGAGATCGTCGCCCTCCACCACCGCCACCCGTGGCGGTGCCAGGCCCAGCTCCGCCGCCAGCGCACGCACGCGCTGCGCCGCGGCATGGGGATTGGCCGCGCCGAAATTGCCGACGATGGGAATGCCGTTGGCCAGGCACAGCCCCAGCACCGGCGAGAGCAAGGCGTCGAGCAGGGGCTCGTAGCCGTGGGCGGGATTGTTGCGGCGCGCCAGTTGGGCCAGCGCCAGCGTGCGCTCGGCCAGCGTCTCGAACATCAGCACGGCCGGCCCGCCCGCTGCGATCAGCGTGCGCACCACGGGCAGGGCGGCGTCGGTGCGGTCGCCGGAGAAGCCGGCGCCGGAGCCGATCAGCAAAGGGGCGGTCATAGGATGAAAGCCTGGTGAGAACCGGGTGAACAAAGGCTGGCCGCGCGCGGGAATGCCGGCCGATGCGGCTATTCTAGACGCGCCGCCGTCAACCAAAAAGCGGATAATTTGGATTAATCTATCGACTTTCCAGATTAAATCGAAGCCGCTGGCGCTTGCCAATGAACCTCTCCGTCAAACACCTGCGCGCCTTTGTGGCCCTGGTCACGCACCGCAACTTCACCCGCGCGGCGCAGGCCTGCCACTTGTCGCAATCCGCCTTCAGCGCGCTGATCCAGACGCTGGAGGAGCAAGCTGGCACGCGGCTGTTCGAGCGCACCACGCGCCACGTGGAGCTTAGCGTGGAAGGACGGCGCTTCGAAGAAGTGGCGGCGCGGCTGCTGGCCGATTTCGAGACCGCCTTCGCCGAGCTGCGCGACCATGCCGAACGCCGCAAAGGACGCGTCTCGATCGCCGCGCTGCCCTCGCTGGCGGCAGGCGACCTGCCACCGATCCTGGCCGCCTTCCACCAGCGCTACCCCGGCATCACCATCGAACTATTCGACCTGCTGGCGGACGGCTGCATCGACCTGGTCAGGCGCGGCCGCGCGGATTTTGCGCTGGCGCCCGCCCCCGCGCAGGATAGCGACCTGCGCATCGAGCCCCTGGTAACGGACACCTTCCACCTGGTCTGCCCCGCAGACCATCCCCTGGCCAGCCGGCGGCGCGTGACACCCCAGGCGCTGGCAGGCCTGCCCTTTATCCAGCTCTCCCGCACCAGCAGCGTGCGCCAGCACCTGGATGCCGCGCTGCATCCGCTCAAGCTCAACGGGGTCATGGAAGTGGAACACCTCGCCACCGTAGCCGCGCTGGTAGCCGCCGGACTTGGCGTGACCGTGGTGCCAGCCCTGGCGCTATTCCAGTTCCAGCAAGAAAGCCTGGCCATCCGGCCCATGCAGCTGCCATCGCTGGTGCGGGATATCTGCCTGGTGCGACTAAGGGAAAGAGGTGACTCTACGGCAGCCGCCGCGATGATCGAAGCGCTGCAAGCCCATTTCAAGAAGGGCAAGGCAGGGTAATCGAGGAGATGGTCCCGCACACCGACGAGAACCAGCACAAGCACGGCGCCAGACCCGCGATCCGGTGTAGCCGTGATTCCCGCACGACGGGCGGGAATCACCCACGGCGATGCGAAGCGAGCCGTGGAGGTGTGCCAAGGCCGTATGGGGCGCCTCGGGATTCGGCGAAAAGAGCGGAAAAGAGGGACCCATGTCTGAGTATCGCCTTAAGGCGATGTGAGTTTGGCCCCCGGCCGCTCTTTTCGTCGAAGCCCGAGGGGTAGTCGCCCCATCCGGCGCGCCTTCTTTGCCTACTTTCTTGGGCAAGACAAGAAAGTAGGTCGCCGCCCCGCAGGGGTGGTGAAACTGCTTCTGACTTTGACTTTGAGCAGTCCGCAGCCCAAACCCAAAATCAAAAATCAAAAATCAAAAATGCGCCAGATACCCCCCATCCACCGCCAAAACATGCCCAGTAACATATGAAGCCGCCCCCGAAGCCAGAAAAACCACCGCCCCCGCAATCTCCTCCGGCTGCCCCCACCTCCCAAGCGCGGTCCTCTGCCGCAACCACTCGGCAACGCCAGCATCATCCACCATCGGCTGATTGGGCTCGGTAGCAAAATACCCGGGCGCAACCGCATTCACAGTCACCCCGTCGCGTCCGAGATCCGCCGCCATGGCGCGCGTCAACGCATCGAGCCCACCCTTGGTAGCGGGATACAGCACATCGTTGGCACGTGCCACCTGCCCCGCAATCGAGCTGACATTGACGATGCGCCCGTAGCGCCCGCGCCGCATCAACTGCGCCGCGTGGCGGCACAAGGCGTAAGGCGCCACCAGGTTGGTCTCCAGCATCTCGCGCAGGTCCGCCGCGTCCAGGTGCGCCATATTGCTGCGGTTGCGCGCACCGGCGTTGTTGACGAGGATATCCAGGCGGCCATGCGTGGCATCGATGTGGGCAAAGGCGGCGTCGACCGCGGCCGCATCGGTGACGTCGAGCACCAGCGGCTCCGCGCGGCCGCCGTCAGCGGCCAGCGCGGCAACGGCGGCATGCACGCGCTCGGCGTTGCGCGCGGCGACGATGACGTGGGCGCCGGCTTGCGCCAGCCCGGCGGCAATCGCCTGGCCCAGGCCTTGCGCGCCGCCGGTGACCAGCGCCACGCGGCCTTCGAGGGAAAAAGGTAAGGTAGCCATGCGGCGACTATACCGCAGCGGGCCTAGCGGATCAGTTTGCCGGTGGACGACACGATCGACATTTCGACAAATGACGAACCCGTATGCCGCGTCGGGCTGTAGCTGATCAGGATGCCGCCGAGGTCATAGTCGCGCAGGCTCTCCAGCGCGCCGACCAGCCGCTCGCGCGTCAGGTCCGGCCCGGCACGGCGCAAGCCCTCCACCAGCACCTTGGCCGACATGAAGCCCTCCATGCCGGCATTGCTCGGGTCCACGCCTTGCTGCCGCGCCAGGCTGCGGTATTCGCTGGCAATGCTCATCTGGCTGGAATTGGTGCCTGGCACCACCTGTGTGATGATCAGGCCGCGCGCATCCTCGCCGAGCTCCTTGATAAAGGAGTCGGCAGCATTGTTGGACAGCGTGACGAACTGCGCCTGGCTGCCGCCGCGGCGCAGTTCCTTGATCAGGCGCGCCGCCTCGGAGCCGGAGCCGATGACCAGCACCGCCTGCGGATTGGCCTTGTTGATGGCGGCGACACCGGCCTGGATATCGCCCATCGGGCGCGCAAACGAGGCACTGGCCGCCGGCTGCACGCCGCGCGCCTGCAGCGCGGTGCTGAAGCCTTCGAACACGTCCTGGCCAAAGCCGTCGTTGGCGTAGAAGATGGCGATGCGGGTCATGCCCGAGGTGGCAAGATGGTTGATTGCGCGGGCCACCTCGTCCTGGTACTTGGCGCGCACGTTGAACACGTAGCGGTTGACCGGGCGGTGCAAGGTGATGGCGCCGGTCAGCGGTGCCACCAGCGGCACCTTCTCGGTGTTGACGATGGGCAGGATGCTTTCGTTCTGCGGCGTGCCGCGCACCATGAAGAGCGCGAACACCTTGTCTTCCTGGACCAGCTTGCGCACATTGTCGGGCGTGCGCCTGGCGTCGAAGCCGTCGTCGTACGTCACCAGCTCGATGCGCCGCCCTCCTACACCGCCGTTGGCGTTGACCGTTTTCAGGTAGACCTGCGCCCCGGCGATCTGCTCCTTGACCGAGCCCGCCACCGGCCCGGTCACCCCAGCCGATTGCCCGATCTTGATGGTGGTCCTGGTGACCCCTTGCTCGGCCTGCGCCAACGGCGCAAGCCCACCCAGCGTGGCGGCCAGCAGGCCGCACGCCATCCATGTTGTCTTCATCTCCGACCCCTCGTTCGCTTACGAATCTTTTGCTTTGTCATGCCCGCCACGGATAGGCGCGGCGACACGCAAATTACCTCAAAGCGAGGCGATTCGGCAAATCGCTGTTGCAAAAGCGGCGAGGGAGGGCTCGGCTGGGGAAATATCGGGCGCTGGCCCGCCGGGGCAGGCGGCCCTCAGGCCGCCGAGCCTCGGCGTGACAACGGGTGCAGTCCTGCCCGTGAGGGCAAGCGCAAGGTAGAACTCAGGGAAAGGCGGGAACGGCGGGATCCATCCCGGCGAAACGGGCTTCCGGATGGGCCGATTGCAGCAGCGCTTCGATTTCCTCGATGCGGCCACGCGGCACGTCCACCATCAGCAGGATCTTGCCTTCCTCGATGTCCTTCTCGAAGGCCTTGTGCCGGCTGTTGGGCGCGGAGCAGCCGATCATGCTGGACGCCCAGGCGCCGAACACCGCGCCCAGCACCGCCAGCACGCCAACCAGGCCCCATTGCGGGGTCTCGCTGACGATCGGGAACATCGCCACCAGCGCACCCGCCACGATGCCGATGCCACCTCCCACCATCAGCCCCATCTCGGCGGCATGGACGATATCGGAAGTCTGGAACAGGTTGGCTTCGTGCAAGCCGCTCATATCCGCGCCATCGCGCGCGACAAAGTGGATGTGGCTGTTCTCGATGCGAGCCAGCAGCAGGTCGTCCATGGTGCGGCGAGCACTCGCAAGATCGGGCAACAACCAGAAGATACGTTTGCGCATGACTCTCTCCTCGCTTCAGGCCACGTCAGGCCGTTTCGGACTATCCCGGCAGCGGTGTGCATGCGGAGTCGCCTTCACGCAGCCATGCCAAGCCAGATGGTGGAGGTGCATCCGTATCCGCCCTGGGGACGGGTTTTTTCATTTGTACGCCAGTCGCGGGGGGAGCGCAAGGCGCGCATCGCAGCGATGCCGCCCACGCGTCACCTCGCGCCGTTTTCCACCCGTCCGTGTACGCGCCTTGCATCAGAATGTGATCGGCAAGCGCACGGTTACCGTCAGGTTCGGCGTATCGGTGGTAAGCCCGGCGCCGACCGATACGTTCAGCGTGTACCGGCTGTTGAACCGATAGGAATAGCCCACCAGCAAGGTGCCTTGCGTCACCCGCACCGAGCCCGGCACGGTCGAGCCGTTCTGCTTGGTCGGCCAGATGATGCTCTGGTCGTAGCCGATGCTGAACGAGGCATGCTCGTTGAGCGAGAGGCCGATACCGAAATTGAAGCCGAAGATATCGCCCGGCGCGATCTTGCCGAGCGACTCCTGCTGCCCGTTCAGTACCGTACGGCTGACATTGTCCCGTGCGAAATTGTGCAGATAGCTGAAGGTGCCGAAGAACACCGCCGGGTCGGTCGGCAGCAACCACGTAATGCCTGGCTGGATTGCCTGGAAGCCGGTACCCGTGGGCAGCCCCAGCGGCAGGCCGGTGCCGGTGGTATTGCCCACGCAGCGCGTCACGCAATCGGTCACCACATCGAAGGGGCTCTTGCCGGTGGCG
This sequence comes from Cupriavidus sp. UME77, assembly GCF_014170355.1. Classification (NCBI taxonomy): domain Bacteria; kingdom Pseudomonadati; phylum Pseudomonadota; class Betaproteobacteria; order Burkholderiales; family Burkholderiaceae; genus Cupriavidus; species Cupriavidus sp. UME77. Next base: position 133,140 of record NZ_LZZU01000055.1, on the reverse strand, counting down.
GACTTGTAGCGCAGCCAGCCGATGAAGTACGGCATTTTCTCGTTGCCGTAGTTGATCTGGTAGCGCACCGTCGCCTCCACGTCGCCCAGCCCCTTGCCGCTGGCATTGAAGACGTTATCGACCGCGGTGCCGGTGAAGACTTCACGGCTGACCGTTGAGCCGGAACTCTGCACATAGGGCACCTTGGCTTCGATCTCCAGGCGCTTGGTGACACCGTAGCGAAACGCGACGGCTTCAATGTAGGTGGAGGTCTTGACCTCGCGCACATCGATCAGGCCGATCAGGAGCGCGGGGATGATGGTGTAGCCAACCAGCGCCACCCGGTCGCTGGACGAATATCCGTACTGGAAGCTTGGCTCGACCACCAGCTTGCCAGCGGGTGTCAGCACGCCGGGCTGGTCGAAGATCGGCGCGATCGCAGGAGGGGCCGTGTTGGCCTCGGGTGGTTTGCCCACCGGCTGCTCGTCGCCGGCGAGCGCCATCTGGGTGTTGTCCTGCGCATTGTTCTGGTTGTTGCCAGGGGAACTGTCGCTGGCTTGCGGCAGGTTGTTGGTATTGGGCAAGCCTTGCGTGCCCGCCGAGCCGGCAGCGGCGGAGGCGGCATTGGTAGCGGTATCGCCAGGGGTCACGCCGCCAGTGCCGGGCGCGCGCTGGCCGCCGCGCTTTCTCGCCAACACGTCAGTGCCCAGCACGCTGCGCAACTCGCGGATGGTGGCCTCCTGCTCCGCCATCGACCGCTTCATCTGCTCCAGGGTGGCGGCCTGCTCGGTCACCTCCCGCTTGAGCGCTTCCAGCTTTGCCGCGGCCGGTCCTTCGTCAGGCGGGGTCTGGCCCTGTGCCATCCCGCCCAGCAACAGCAATGTCGAACACCCGGCCTGCCGGATGCCTCGCAGCGACCCTTTTTTCATTTCGCCTTCCTCCCCCGGACGGCGGACTACTTTGTACAGGAGTCCGCAACCTGCTTAACCCGTACTGCTTCTCGCTTTGCGCAACTTGCTTCCAGTCGTCCGTCTTCAATGCCTGCCGGCTGCACTGAGCAGTGCATTGTTCAACGTCGCGTTGGCCACCTGGGCGCGGAATGCCTGCAAGGTGTTAACCCCTGCGTTGATGGTCACCAAGTTCTGGATCGACTGATTGTTCAACGTGTTCTGAATCACCGTCACCGGCGCACCGGCCAGCATGCTCGCCGCGGCGCTATTGCCTGGCCCGTTCTGTATCAGGCTCAGGACGCCGTTGGTGGTCACCGCGGCACCGGCCGCCGCGATCGCTGTCGCCGGCAGGCTGGTCACCGCGCTGCCGCTGGCGCTGGCACTGGTGCCGGTACTGCTACTGCTGCCTCCTGCTGCGCTGCTGCCGTTGGCCCCGCTGGTGCCGGCTGTCACGGGATTGGAAGCCAGCGCGTTGCCCACGGCCGTGGCCGCCGCCGCCCCGGCGCCGGTCGCTATACCGAGTGCCGCGGCCAACCGTGTCGCCTGATCGGCGGTGATGCGGCTCACATCGGGAATAGTAAGACTGGTTGACACCACCAGGGCACCGTTGATGAGCACGGAGCGTTCGATACCGAACGAAACCTGCAGCCCGCTGCCAACGTCGAAGCCGCCACGCAGGTCATCCAGGCGCTCCTGCGCCACGGGTTTCCAGCTCGCCATGGTGGTGCGAGCCGCGTGCACCTGCTGTGCCGGTGCTTGCGCGCGCGCGATGTCAGGCCCCGCGATGGCGGCGTCGCCGGACGCCTCGGCGGCCGGCCGCGCGGCTGCGGCAAAGCCACCGCGCAGGTCTTGCAGGTCTTTGTCCGCCACCGGCTTCCAGGCAACCGTGCCGGCCCGCGCCGCCGGCGGTGGTGGCGCGGCCTGGATATCCTTGGTATCCGATGGGCCGGATGGCTCGGATGGCCCGGATGCGGCCTCAAGCGCGCCGCTGCTATCTGTCGTGGGATCCGGCGCGACTTCGGCGGGGTGGTCCGCCAGGGGCGCCGCAACGGGTTCTTGCTGGGCCGGCGTCCGGCCGGCCATGCTGCCGAGCGCGGCAGCCAGGTAAGGGTTATCGGTTCGGTTATCGGTTTGCTCCGGCACGGCCGGCGCTGCGGCAAGGCCGGCGGGGCCGGACGCGCTATGCAAGTCGAGCGCCTCGATCCCGGTGCCTTCGTCGGCCCGCGCTTGCCCGGCGCAGGCCAGGCCGGCGCCCAGCAACACCGCTGCGGTGGCCGAACCGGCCCCGCCGCGGCGGCGCTGTGCTGGCTTTGAGGATGTCTGGAACATGGTACGTTCCTTAGAAGTCGCTACCGCCATGCGAAGGCATGACGGTGAAGTACAGACTATCCCGGTTGATGCCCATCGAATAAGGGCCGCTTGGCGCGATGCGCCAGTCGGCTGCGAGATTGAACCGCGCCGATTCCTCGCGGTTGTGAATCACGAACAGCAAATGGCTGTCCCAGATCTGCTCGAAGTGCTCGCGCGACAGCGCGCGCGTGCCCAGCGCCGGATCTCCGACCAGCACGCGGTTGCCATGCACGCCCTTGACCACGACGAAATGGTGGTAGCCGTTCTCGATCACCAGCACGATCGCCGGGATCTGGGTTTCCTCCAGCTTGGAAAGCGGCAATTCATAGCCGTCGGCCAGGAAGCCGCGCGACTCCAGGAAGCGTTTCATGTCCAGCAGCGAGAAGCCCTCCTGCCGGATCTTCGCTTGGTCGCCGTTGACGTACATGTTCTGGAACACCGTCTGCTCGCTCACCGGATAGCCATACTGGTAGGTGAGCAGTGTCGCCACGGCGGCGGAGCCGCAACTGAAGTCGTATTGCTGGCGAATGGTGGTCTTGTACCGCGCCTCCTTGAGGCTGGTCACCCGCACGCTGTAATAGTTGCCGCCATCACCCGTGACGACGGCATAGTCGGCCCAGGCCACCGGTGCGCTGGCCGAAGCCAGCAGCAGCGCGGCCTGCAAAAGCAGCTTGCGCAACGTCATGGCTTGAACTGGACGTTAATGATGGTCGCGTTCTGGATCAGCACATTGGAACCCGTGTTCTGGATCACGGTCGGCAAACCCGCGGCGCTGGCGAAAGACCCTTCGGCAATGCTGTTGGAGCCGCTGATCACACGGTTGGCGCTGTTGTCCGCCACCGTGCCGGCCAGGCGCATGTCATTGACCACGAGCTCGGAGCCGCCGCGGATATCCTGCAGTTTGTCGCTGCCGACAGGCTTGCCGAGACCGGCGAGAACGCCGCGCTCACGCGCGGTCGCGAGAGGCGTTTGGTCCGGGGCCGCCGCGCTGTGTTCCGTGGCGGTGCCGGTGTTGACCGCAGGCACTGCGGCAGATGGCCCGGCGGGCTGCGGCTCGGCGTAGGCCTGCAGGCCAGGCCAAACCAGGATTGCTGTCGTCATCGCGATGACAGCGGAGCGGACCGATCGCATTGGTGTCTCCTTCAGCCTTCCGTATGGCATCCCCATCCTGACGCGCACACAAGAGACGAGTGGACTCTTCGTCGAATGGGCATCCCGTACACGAACGACGCGCCGGAATGCCCTAAGTTGCCGGAGTCAAGCCGTGCCGGCGGGACGTGCGCGCGGGCCATCCACCCGCTGCGCACGCCACCGCCACGCACTTGCCTTACTTGCCGACCGCCAGGTTGGCCTGGACGTTGACGCTTTGTTGCACCAGCGAAGCGAAGCCGCTGTTTTGGTTGGCGATCATGATGCCCGCTGCCGACTGACCAACGCTGGTCATGGTGTTGGACATATTGAAGGTGCCAGCATCGACGTAGTTGGTGCCGCCGGCGCCGCCGGCTCCACCCACTGCGCCATTGCCGGTACCACCGGTGCCGCCCATGCCCACGCCGCCAGCGCCACCGGCGCCGGACGATGCGCCAACCGCGCCGTTGCCGGCCGTTGCGCTGCCATTGCTGGCCATGGTCGATGCGCCGCCATTGGTCGCGCTGCCGCCGCCGCCGCCGTTACCGGCCAAGCTGGTTTGAGCACCACCCGCGCCGCCCGTGCCGGAGCCGGCTCCGCCGGTGGCCACCGACGAGCCGCCGCTGCCTGCACCGCCCGCGCCGCCGCTGCCAGAGCCGGCACCGCCGGTCGGGCTGGCCGCACCGGCTGTAGCCGCGCCGCCATTGCCGCCGCCCGCGCTGCCTGCACCAGCCGTAGTGGTGGTAGTGCCGCCAGAGCCGGCACCGCCAGCGCCTGCCGAGCTGCTTCCGCCTCCGCCGCCGGCACCCCAGCCGCCACCATTGCCGCCACCACCGGACATGGAGCCGCTGCTGCCGCCCACGCCTGCGCTCAGGCCGCCAGCGCTGCCGCCGCCCGCACCTGCGCTACCGCCCTTGCCGGAGCCTGCCAGGCTCGCGCCCAGGGCGCCGCCGCCGGAGCCCTTGCCATTGCCGCCGTCACCGCCGACGCCGACGCTGGCGCTAAGCGCGCCGCCGCCGCTGCCCTTGGCGTTACCGCCATCGCCGCCCCAGCCAACCGCCTTGCCGCCATTGCCGCCGTCACCTGCATTGGCGCTGCCGTTGGAGGCATAGCCTGCAGTGGCGCTGCCGTTGGTAGCCGAACCGCCGCTGCCGCCGTTGCCGCCGTTGCCGCTGTTGCCGCCATTGCCACCAGTGCCGCCCTTGCCGGTGCCGCCATAACCAGCGCCGCCCTTGCCGCCGGCGCCACCCATGGCGCTGCCGTTGTTGGTGGCAACGTTGCCGATATTGCCAATCGAGATGCCGCTCACCGAGCCAGATAGCTTGCTGATTGCGATGGCTTTGCTAGTGTTGAAGGAGTTGGTGAAGTTGGCGGTGGCCGTGCTGCCGTTGTTGGCGCCAGCGTTGCCATAGCCGGCGTCGAAGGTGACCTTGCCCTTGTTATCGGCGTTGGTCTTGGTGGTGGTGGTGGTCTTGGTCGAAGTCTTGGTAGAGGTCTTGTTGGAGGTCCAGTTGTGCGTGCTGTTGTCTTGGCTTGCCGTGGAATTCTCATTCGCCGACGCGCCGCCGCCCGACTGGGTCGACGTTGCGGTGGCTGTCTGGGTGTTGGTGTTATCCGATTTCGTCGGATCATTGGTGTTGGTCGGATTGGCCCAGGCCTGACCGCCAGCCCCAAGGGCTAAAGCAATCGCCGACGCAAGTAAGGTCTTTTTCATACAAAGCTCCCAGGAGGATGTCACAGCGGCTCAGCCTCGCTCCGGCACTCGGGGAGAACGCCGGCTAAAGGCTCAGGTCCGGCATTCCGCCAAACCAGCCTCTCCTTGCGCATAATCAGTGCCAGGGAGTGGCTCAAATCCCGTAATCCCTTGAAACACAAGGGCTACAAAGCCATCCAATCGGCCTTTCTCTAGCTTCCTGACGACGGGCGCGGGCGCCGCCGCTGTGAACCGCACACGACATGTCACACGGCTGTGACACGGCTGGACGCACCGCATGGCCAGACGTTCCCCGGGACCGCCGAAAATCCCCTGCTATCAGGCCTTTAGCGGGGTTCCTAAGGAAAACCCTTGGCCGCAAGCGCTGTATCGCGAGTGAAACACGCCTCGCTGCCGGTGCACTGGTCGTCGCTCGCTACGGGTCTCAACCCTTCGGATGACACCCGGCCGTTGCAGTCCGTCACGGCATGCGTTGTCCTGCCAGACAGTGGCTTTCCTGTGTGGAGATTGCGCTGCATGCTGCCTATGCGGTGCGCGCACGCAACGCCTGCGCAACGTTTAAGTAACTAATAGGCAACATATGGCAACATGACTAGGCTCTATGTCTGATTTAAAGTACATTAAGGCTAATTCAAACCTGTCGCCCAATCACAAGGGAAACCATGAGTGAAGCCGTCGTTCCCCTGTATCACCAGATTTACGTGGTACTACGCCAACAGATCGTGGAAGGCCGTTTTGGTCAAGGCCCCTTGCCCGGTGAAATCGACCTCGCCAAGCAGTTTCACGCCTCGCGCGTGACCATGCGGCGCGTGTTCGATCGCCTGGTGCAGGAGGGTCTGGTGCGCCGTCACCGTGGCCTTGGCACCTTTGTCAACCCGCATCCGATCAAGCCGGTCACGCTCGGCGACCGGTCCGGCAGCCTGCTCGACAACATCATCGACATGGGTCAGAAGACCTCGGTCAAAGTGATCTCGATCGACGACGTGCATGCCACGCCGGAAGTCGCCGAGGCGCTTGGCCTGCAGCCGGGCGACCCGGTGGTCAAGGTGGTGCGCGTGCGTCACTACGGCAGCCGCCCGCTGTCGCACATCACAGCCTATTTGCCGGCCGACCTGGGCCGCGGCCTGAACCGCAAGGATCTCGAGATCACGCCGATGCTGCGCCTGCTCGAGAGCGCGGGCGTGAAGCTTGGGCGCGCCAGCCAGACGCTCTCGGCCCGGCTGGCCGACGTGGTGGTGGCGCCGTTGCTGGACGTGCCGGTGGGCGGTGCGCTGCTGGCGGTGCGCCGCGTGGTGCTGGACAAGGCTGGCCGCCCGGTGCAATTCCTGCTTGGCCAATACCGTCCGGACCGCTACGAATACCGCATGGAACTCTCTCCCGCCGGTGGCGACAGCGCCAACGTGTGGGTGGAGAGCGAAGCACGAACGGGGCTGCGCGAGTAAGAAAAGCAAGCGATACTGCACGCTCACGATCTTCCTGGAAGGAAACCGCGATGCCTGCTCCCCGCATGGGCCGACCACTCTCCCAAGCGCTCACGCGCCCCTCGCGCCGCAAGGCAATGCGCGGGCTGCTCTACGCCGCCGCCAGCCTTGGCTTGCTTGCGCAGGCGCCATCGGCGCGCGCCCAGGTGGCCGGGCGCAAACCCATCCGCATCCTGGTGGGGGCGCCAGCCGGAGGCACCACGGACACGCTGGCGCGCACCATCGCCCAGGAGATGTCCCGGGAGCTGGACCAGCCCGTGCTGGTGGAAAACCGCCCGGGTGCCGGCGGCAATATTGCCGCCGACCTGGTCGCCAAGAGCGCGCCGGACGGCACTACCTTGCTGATGAGCTTCACCAGCCACACCATCAACGCCACGCTGTACAAGAAGCTGCCCTTCGACCCAGTCCAGGATTTCTCGCCGATCACGCTGGTGGCGACCGTCCCCAGCGTGCTGGTTGCCACGCCGAGCCTGCCCGCGAATAACATCCCGGAATTGATCCAGCTGGCCAAGAGCAAGCCCGGCAAGCTGAATTTTGCGATCGGCTCGGTGGGTTCGTCCGTGCATCTGGCCGGCGACATGTTCAAGATGATGACGGGCACCTACATCGTCAACATCCCCTACAAGGGCACCGCGCCGGCCATTACGGACCTGCTCTCGGGCCAGGTCGACCTGATGTTCGCCAGTACCTTCAACGTGCTCCCGCACGTCAGGAGCGGGAAACTCAAGGTGCTTGGCGTCACCAGCCCGGCGCCGCTGCCGCAGTTCCCTGGCGTCGCGCCGATCGGCGCCACCGTCAAGGGGTTCGAGTCCAGCGCCTGGTTCGGCCTGTTCGGCCCCGCCGGCCTGCCACCGGACGTCTTGCAGGCGCTTTACCAGGCCGCCCGGAAGGGCCTTGAGGCGCCCGCGGTGCGCAAGCGCCTGGAGCTTGACGGCGCGCAGCCGGTCGGCAATTCGCCAGAGGCCTTTGCCGCCTTCGTGCGCAATGACATCAAGCGCTGGGCCAAGGTGGTCAAGTATTCGGGAGCCACGCCGGAATGAGACCACTCGCCGGGCCCGCCCACACGCCGGCCACGTTGGCGCAAAAGCTGGTTGCGCGGGCTGCCGGTCTCGAGAGAGTCACGCCGGGCACCATCGTGACATGCCGGGTGGACCTGGCCATGTCGCACGATTCCAGTGGCCCGCGCCGGGTGGCGCCGCTGCTGCGCGAACTGGGCGCCAAAGTGTGGGACCCGGAGCGCTATGTGGTGGTGACCGATCACTACCTGCCCGCAGCCGATCCCGAGGCAGAGGCGATCGTGCGCTTCACCCGCGACTGGGTCCGCGAGGCACGCCTGCCTCACTTCATCGACGGCGAAGGCATCTGCCACCTGGTATTGCCCGAACACGGCCACGTGCTGCCGGGACGCTTCATCGTGGGTGGCGATAGCCACAGCCCCACCGGCGGCGCGTTCGGGGCGTATATGTTCGGCATCGGCGCGACCGAGATGGCCGGCGTGCTGGCCACCGGCGAGATCTGGTTGCGCGTGCCGCATACCATCCGCCTGCAATGGGACGGCAAGCTCTCGGCCGGGGTTTGCGCCAAGGACATCATGTTGTTCCTGTGCGGCCGGCTGGGACTGGATGGCGGCCGCTATGAAGCCATCGAATACACCGGCGAGGCCGTGACGGCCCTGCCCATGCAGGAACGCATGACGCTGACCAACATGAGCGCCGAGCTCGGCGCACAGACCGGCCTGATCGCGCCCGACGCCACCACGCGGGCCTGGCTGGCGCAGGCCGGCGTGCCCGCCGCGAAGCTCGACGCCATCGCGCTCTCGCACTGGCGCACCGAGCCCGGCGCGCCAGTGCTGGCAAGCCACCGCTTCGACGCGGCGGCACTGGCGCCGCAGGTGGCCGCGCCGCATTCGCCAGCCAACACCGGCCCGGTCGACCAGGCCGCCGGCCAACGCGTGGACATCGCCTACCTGGGCGCCTGCACCGGCGCCAAGCTGGAAGACCTGCGCATGGCTGCCAGCGTGCTGCGCGGCCGGCGCGTGGCGCCGGGGGTCACCTTGCAGGTGGCGCCCGCCTCGCTGCGCGACCAGCGCCAGGCCGAGAGCGAGGGCACGCTGGCCATCCTGCTGGACGCCGGGGCGCAATTGCTGCCCAATGCGTGCAACGCGTGCGCGGGCTATGGCCCTTCCCGCTTTCCTGCCGACAGCCGCGCCATCGCCTCGACCGCGCGCAACTTTGCCGGCCGCATGGGCGAAAGCGGCAGCGCGGTCTGGCTGGCTTCACCGCTGACCGTGGCGGCATCCGCCGTCACCGGAAGCATCACCGACCCGCGCGGTTTGCTGCCATGAGCCCAGCCCCCATCCCCCCCCTTCCTGGCGGCCGGATCTGGCGCTTTGGCGACAACGTGGATACCGACCAGATGGCACCCGGCACCCATATGAAGGGCGGCGTCGAAGAGATTGCCCGCCACTGCCTGGCCGGGCTGCGCCCCGAGTTTCCAGCCACGGTGCGCCCCGGCGACCTGCTGGTGGCCGGTCGTAACTTTGGCGTGGGTTCCTCGCGCGAGCAGGCGCCACAGGCACTGCGCCATCTCGGCCTGGCCGCAGTGATCGCGCCGTCTTTTGCAGGCCTTTTCTACCGCAACGCGATCAATCTGGGCCTGCCGGTGCTGGTCTGTCACGACGCCACGCGCCTGGTGGATGGCGGGGCGGCGAGGCTGGAACTCGGGCAGGCTTGCCTGGTGCTGCCCGATGGCAGCCGCGTGGCTTGCGAGCCGATCCCCGAATTCCTGCGTGCCCTGCTGCAGGCCGGCGGGCTGGTGCCGCACCTGAAGGCCAGGCTGGCGGCGCAGCGCTAAAGGCGCCCGCACAGGCGGCAGCGCAGCCAGCCGCGTAACCTCAGGCCGGGCGCCCGCAGGCACACTGGCGCAGCAAGGCCATCACTTCCTCATCCGTGGTCTGCCTGAAATCCAGGTAGAAGGCGCCCACGGCGCCAAAGCTGGCTGGCACGTTCAGGCAGATCACCTCGTCCGCCGACGCGCGCAAGCTGGCCTCGCCTTCGATGGAGGCAACCGGCACGGCCGCCACCACCCGCTTTGCCTGCGCCCGGCGCACGCCTTCCAGCGCGGCGCGCATGGTGGCGCCGGTTGCCACGCCGTCGTCCACCACGATCACAGTGCGCCCGGCCATGGCCGGCACGGGCGCACCGCCGCGATAGCGCTGCTGCCGGCGCCCGATCTCGTCGAGCTGGCGGCCGCGCTCGGCATCGAACGCACCGCTGTCACGCGCGCGGCGCGTCCAGGGATCGTCGTTTGCCACAGTCAGCGGCACACTGCCGGCGGCGTCGCCCTCCACGACCGCGCCCAGCGCCAGCTCCGGATAGCCGGGAGCGCCAATCTTGCGGACCAGCAGGATATCGAGCCGGCCTTCGAGGATCCGCGCCACCTCAAAGGCAACCGGCACACCGCCGCGCGGCAGCGCCAGCACCAGTGGCGCCTCGCCAGCCGCGGCGGCGCCAAAGCCGCGTTCCGCCAGGTGCCGTCCAAGAAAGATCCCGGCTTCGCGGCGATCGGCAAAGCACGGCGGCAATGGCGGGAAGCGGGACATGGCTGGCTCCTGCAATGGGTCGGTCGGGCCGGGGCAGGCCAGTGCCGCAGCGGTGCTAGCACGCGACCACGGCAGCGAGGCAGCGCGGCATGCGCGCGCACTAGCCAAATATAGACCGATAAGGCTGGCGAATCGAGATGGGGAAAAGGAATCCGGAAAGGCATGCGGGATGGGACGGCTAAGGCACCGTGCATGCCCGATCACCGCGCCACGTGCTGGCGGCGCCTCGGCCAGCGCGCAATTGGACGTGATTGCGCAACAGTGTATTTTGCCAGGGCCGGATTATCTTTCCGGCGCGTTTAGCTAACATGGCCCGTACCGATGGCAGCCACACGCATCGCCATTTCACCAGCGCCAGCTACGAGGCATCTCCCCGTGGCACGCCAGTCAGAGTCAGCGAGAACGCACATGAGCACGCATCAAAATTCCACGCACGACACCCAACGCAAAGACCGGGCGGTCACTGACGCCAGCGGCCTCGGCCTCGATATCCCATACGGCTCGCTCGACGCAGCGGCACTTGCCGAGCTGCCGTATACGTTCCGTCCCGTCGGCACCGCCACTCGCTTCTACAGCGAGTGCTTCAGCTGAGCCCCTGAACGCAGCAACGCCGCCGGTGCCCCGGGGTCGCATGACCCCGGGGCACCGGCGGCGTTTTCCATGGCGTCATTGCGCCATCGCGCTCACGCGCTAGCGGGTACGCTTGGCGTCTTCCTTGGCGTCACCATAAGCGGCCTGCGTCTTGCCGGCGATCTGCTCCACCTTGCCCTTGATCTCGGTGCTGGCGCTGCCGGTCACCTTCCCGGCAACTTCCTTCACCTTGCCCTTGGCTTCCTCGATACGGCCCTTCACTTGATCCTTGTTCATGGTCAGCTCCAGTTTTAGCGACGGTACAGGAATGAATCGCCCTCCAGCGGCGGGGCCGGCAATCTCGCCGTGCCCGCGTCGTTCCCACATGCATGGACAGGAGGGCGCTGAGATCAGCTTAGGCAGTCGCGGCGGCTTTGCGTGTCAGGCGGCGGCTGTAAGCCCTGTAGGACGAATGCCCACGCGTCTGCGATAGAGGCGCGAATGAGGCCCAGCGTCAGGGGAGACAGGAAAATCAACAGGGAAATCAAAAGAGCGCCTCGCGTAGGAACACGAGGCGCTGGCCGGCAAGGAGATTCCAGCAGGGAGGCGCATAGCCCGACGGGGAAAGTAAGGCTACACGCGAATTCTATATCATTTTTATCAATTGAAAATAGGGCGAATGTTTCATATTTGCGCATAGATCGGTCCGGCGAAACACCGTCAGACGCACTCCGGCACACCCAGGCTGCCGCCAGGCAACGCTGCCGGCACGCCGCGCTCGAGATGCGCGGGCAGCCACTCGCATAGCCCGTCCCGCGTCAGCGGGCGCGCGAAGTGATAGCCCTGCCCCAGGCGCACGCCCTTGCCCGCCAGCCACGCGCGCTGCGCCTCGCATTCGATGCCTTCGGCCACCACCGCCAGATCCAGGGCATGGGCGAAGTTGATGGTGACATCGACAATCTGCCCGCTCACCTTGTCGCCAGGATCGGCCTGCACAAAGATGCGATCGAGCTTGAGGAAGTCCACCTCGAACTGCTTGAAGTAGGCCAGCCCGCAGTAGCCAGTGCCGAAGTCGTCCACCGCCAGCTTGATGCCGCGCGCCTTGGCACGCTGGATCGCACTGCGCTGGTGCTCCACCAGCGAGACGGCATCGCGCTCCGTGATTTCGAGCACCGGGGTCACGTTGGCCCGCAGCAGCGCGAATAGCGGCGAGTCTTCGGCCCAGAAGCCCGCGTCGTCAAAGTGCTCGCTGGTGACGTTGAAGGCGAGATGGAACGCGGGCGGCAACGCCAGCGGCTCGAGATCGCGCAGCACGCGGGGGATCAGGTGCAGCGTCAGCGCGACCGCCAGATGCTGTTGCTCGATGGCCTGGATGAAATGCTCCGGCTCGAGCAAGCCGCGCCGCGGGTGCGCCCAACGTGCCAGCACTTCCAGCCCCGTGCACAGCCCGCTCTCCAGATCGACCACCGGTTGGTAGTAAGGCACGAACTCGCCGTTGCGCAGCCCGCGCTGCAGCTCCGCGGCGAAGGAGCGGCGCGCCGCCCGGCGCGAATGCAGCCCCAGCACCACCAGCGCGGCGATGCCCGCGGCCAGCGGTGGCAGCACCATGTACTTGAGGCACTCATTCAGCACCAGGCTGTGCGGCGCGCTCGCGATGACGGTGATCGGGTGTCCCGTCAGTGGCCGGATATCGACAATGCCATGCGCGCCCTGCCCGGCGTCATCACGCCGCACCAGGGCTGGGGCACCGGCATGCTCGCCCGCGCCGCCCAACTCGCCACCAACGCCGCCAACGCCGCCGTTGAGCATGAAACGTGTGCCCGCCACCTCGATCTCGATACCGGGAAACCCCAGCTTGCCCGCCGACTGCACCATGTCGGCCAGGTAACGCCCCTCCACCCAGACAAGTACGCCGCCGCCCGGGGCGGTGCCTAAGAACACGGCAAGCGCCATGCTGCCGCCGCGAGGGGGTTTGGCAAGGAGGTACTGCAACCCGGGCTGCCAGTTCAGTAGTTCGCCCAGGGGGGTCGCGATCTCGCCGCGCACCGCCGAGCAATAGCGCATGCCGCGCGCCACCAGCACCACATCGCGGATATAGGCGGTGTAGGCACCCTGCTCCTGCAACTGGCGCGCCACGCCGCGGCACGGCGCACCCACCAACGCGCGGTCCTGGTAGGCAATGTCAAGCGTATCGGCCAGCGCGAGTTCCAGGTTGTCACGCACCGCCGACGACATGCGCTCCACGCGCTCGCGCGCATCGTGCGCGGCCAGCATCACGACCAGCCATAGGGCCAGGCCGGTGGCAAGCAACGCCGCCAGCAAGGCGGGCCGCCGCGCCCCCACGCTGCCCGCTTCTCCCCGCAGCCAGCGCTTCATGTTGCTGCCGGCAGGCTGAGGGTGACGACGGTGCCCTTGCCGATCTCACTGGCAAGCGTGATCTGCCCCTGATGCACCGCCACGATCTCGCGCACGATCGCCAGGCCCAGGCCGTTCCCCGTTGCATTGCCCTGCCGGTTGGCCCGGTAAAAATTGTCGAACGCCATGCCCGCTTCTTCCTTCGTCATGCCGATACCCCGATCCTCGACCCTGACCGAGACCTTTTCCTGCTCTAGCGGCAGCGGCTCGACCGTGACGGTAACTTCGTCTTTCCCGTCAGAATACTTCAGCGCATTTTCTATCAGGTTGCGTATCGCCTGTGTCAATTGCGCGCGGTCCGCCAGAACGTGCAGCGGCACGCCGCCATCGATCACGCGCACCCTGCCCGCTTCGGCGAACTCGCCCGCCACCGTCTCGCGCACGAGCGTGGCCACCTCCACGCGTTCACGCTCGAGCATGCCGCTGCTGCGGGCTTCGATGCGGGCCAGGTCGAGCAGGTCGGACAACAGCGCATTGAGCTGGCCGGCACGGGCGTGGATGGCATGATAAATGCCGCTGCGCCGCTCCACCGGCACCACATCGGCACTCAACAGTTCGGCATAGCCGGCAATGCCCGCCACGGGCGCCTTGAGCTCATGCGCGGCCGCGGAGACAAAATGGGATTTCATGCGGTCATGGCGCAGTTGCGTCGTCACGTCGCGCAGCACCAGCACCAGGCCGCCGCCGCTGGCCGCATGCACGATGCGCACCTCGTAGGCGGGCGACACCGCCATGTCGAACTCGACGATGCCGGCGAACTCCCCGGCCGGTTCGGCCCGGTCCAGCTCCGCCAGCAGCTGCTCGGCGCGGCAGGCCTGCCGCGCCGCACGCCGGCCACGGTAGAGCCAGTGGACAAACTCGCGCTGCGTGGCGCCGCGCAGCCGCGACAACGACACGCCCAGCAATTCGCACAGCGCGGTATTGGTCTCGTCGATCACACGGTCGCGGCCAAACACCGCCACACCGTCGGGCATGGCCAGAAACAGCCCGCGCAAATGCTGCTTCTTCTCGGCCAGGATATTGCGCACCACGGTCTCGCGGTCGGCCAGCGCGGCGAGCTGGCCGACCGCGATGACCTGCCTGACCTGAAAGAACATCACCAGCACGGTGACCACGCAGGCAATCGCGATCCCCGCGCGCAAGCGGTCGTGGTAGCTGGCAAGGGCCGCATCGCTGCTGATGCTGGCCAGCACCGCGAGATTGCGCCCGGGAAGGCGTTGGATGGCGTAGATGCGGCGGGCACCATCCAACCCGCCGACGGCCGTGATGAGGCTGTCCTGCGTGCCGGCCAGCGCCTCGCGCAACGCGGAGCCGGGCAACAGCACCTGGCCCGGCTGGCAGCTTTCCTGGCTCCAGCGCGCACGCACTACGAAGTCGTCGGTGCCGGCCAGCAGCACTGTGCCTGAGTCACCCAGGCCCGCCTTGGCGTAGACCTGCGACAGGTAGCCGGGGTCGAGCGATACCACCACCACGCCCGCGAAGCGGCCATCCCTGGCGCCCACGATGCCTCGGGACAATGGCATGGACCAGTGGCCGCTGACACGCCCGACAATGGGCATGCCGACATACAGCGACGGCAGCGCACGGCTCTCGTGCACGCGGAAATACTGGCGCTCGCTCAGGTCCGCCGACTCGAAGCCCGTGCTGGTGGATGCGCGCAGCCTGCCGGCGCGGTCGAGCACGGATACCTCGAGAAAGGGGGCGACGGCAAGGTAGCCGCCACGCTTCCATTGCGCCAGCGGCAGCGCGGGCCCGCGCTCCACCACGGCGCCACCAACGAGCGACGCGATCTGGTCGGCCTCGGCCAGCGTACGCTCGGCATGTTCGCCAAGCAGCCCGGCCACGCGGGCCAGGCCGGCATGCACGTGCCGCAATTCGGCCGCACGGTCCCATAGCCCCAAGCCGGCGAGCGCGCACCAGATGCAGACCACGATGACAATGCCCGACCAGAACGGGTGTCTCGCGCAGCGATGCGCACCTGCCAATGCCTGTCGGTAGATTTCCAGCCTCATGGGAAAGCTACCAAAAAACGAATATATTGTTCATCACAGCCGTGAATCGCAGCCTTCGATACTAGTCCGCGCGTGCGTGCGCCCCGCGCACCCTCCGGGTGCCGCTGCCTGAAGGCAGCCTGCTTGCGGCAAAACTTCACAGTATGATCTATTCGGCTGCGCCAGTCCGCTCGCACTGGCCCATCGCCCCGGGATATCCGGCGTAGCCGGCCAGGCGCATCGCGAAGCGTTAACTTCGACGGTTCAGGCGAGGCTTTATCATAATTGCGTGTTTTCCTGGCATTAAGTTGCGCTTAGGCAGCTTTCCGAAGAATAATGAAAACAATACGATACGTAACGCCGCAGCCTCGCCCGGCGCGCGTTGCGTCAGTTGAAGAGGCCATATGACCGATCTGCGCTTTTATTCCACCAGGACCGCTGCCGAGATGCTGGGCGTCTCCCTGCGCACGGTCCAGCTCTGGGTCGAAAATGGCCGGCTGCCCGCGTGGAAGACCGACGGCGGACATCGCAGGATCCCGGCCGATTCGGTCGACCGCATGGTGGCCGACCAGCGCAGCCAGACCGCCGCGCCCGCGACGGCGGCAGCCGCCCCGGCGGGAAGGGCATTTCGCGTACTGCTGGTGGAGGACGACGAACACCTGCTGCAGATTTACCGCATGGCGCTGGAAGCCCTCAACCCGTCGGTCGAAATACTCGAGGCCACGAACGGATACGACGGCCTGCTGCTCATTGGCAGCAGCAAGCCCGACCTTGTCCTGCTCGATCTGATCATGCCTGGCATCGATGGCTTCCGCCTGTGCAGGACCATCGACGCGCAGCAGGAGTTTGCCGCCACGCGCATCGTCGTGGTGACTTCGCTGGACAAGCATGCCATTGCGGACCGCGGCGGCATTCCCGGGCATATCCGTGTCTTTTCCAAGCCAATCCCGATGTCCGTGCTGCAGTCGCTGGTAGTGACCTTGCAGGTCGGCCCTGGCACGCCAGCCTAGGATTTGGGCAGGCGCAATGGCGGGATTCGGCGTCGCCATTGTATATCATTTTTTTCAAATACCCTGGCGCGAAAAGTTTCATATTTACGCGTATCGCGTGCGGCAAGGGGCTGCCTGCTTCTGCTCTAGCCACACTCCCCTCCCGGAGATCCCCCATGTCTATCCATGAACAACACCTGCGCGAAGCTGTACGCCTGGCGCACGCCAATCGCGCGCGCGGCGGCCGCCCCTTTGGCGCGGTGCTTACGCTCGATGGCGAACAGGTGGCGACCGGCGTCAACGACATCGTGCACAGCTTTGATCCCACCACGCATGCGGAAATGCAGGCCATCCGCGCCGCATGCCGCAAGCTCGGCCGGCCGAGCCTCAAGGGTGCCGTGGTATATGCCAGCGGCCATCCGTGCCCGATGTGCCTGGCCGCGTTGATCATGACCGGCGTGCAGGCGGTGTACTACGCCTTCGACAATGCCGACGCCGCGCCCTACGGGCTTTCGAGCGAGGCCACCTACCAGGCGCTGCGCCTGCCGCTGGACCCGCCGCCGCTGCCGCTCACGCGCCTGCCGGCAGGGATGACAGCAGCGCAACTGTATGGGGCATAGAGCGAAAACCAAACGCAAAAACGGGCCGCAAATGCAATGCGTACCCGTTTCTGCGTGACCAACGGAACCCGTTCCGTACCCGTTTCTGCGTGTTTTTCGGCAGCCCGGAACAGGGGGCGTACCCGTTTCTGCGTGGCGCAAGGCGCCTGGGTGCCGGCCCCGGTCAGTAGGTTTTGTAGGGCAGGAACTTGCCCGACATCTCTATCTTCACGCGATCGCCGTTCGGATCGGCCTCGCGCTGCAGGTCCATGCGGAAATCGATCGCGCTCATGATGCCGTCGCCAAACTCTTCATGGATCAGCGCCTTGAAGGTCGTCCCGTAGATGCTGACCAACTCATAGAAGCGGTAGATCAGCGGATCGGTCGGCACGGGAGTTGGCAACGAGCCCTTGTAAGGCACGGTGCGCAGCCACGGCTCGGCCTCCGGCGGCAAACCGAAGATCTCCATCACGGCCTGCGCGCCGGACGCGTCGAAGGCCATCTGGCCCAGGCACGCGGCGGTCGTCCACTCCTTGCTCTTGCCGACCTTCTCGGCCACATCAGACCACCGGATGCCTTTGGTGACCTTGGCCTCGATGATCAGGTCGGTGATATCGCTGCGATTCATTTGCGCTCCTCTGGATTCTGGATTGGTTTTGGGGGGACTTTTGGGAGGACGGATGCGGCAACGGGACGGCACTAGCGCCGGACGATGTCAGGGAAGCCCGTCCAGCCGCGCGCAAGCCGCGGTGCGCGCGTTGTCATATCGCGCCAGCGCGGCAAAGGACGTAGCACCCGGCACAAGCGCCTGCAGCGCCAACACGACAAGAAGGATAGGCATCGCACCTCCGCAGGTTCATGCGCACTGGATGGTGTCGCGCCCGGCACGCCTCAGGCACACATCAGGATATGTCACCGCGTGCCAGTGTGGGAATGACCACGGGCGCACTCCCGTGGCAATGCGCTCCGCGCAAGGTTCATGCCACTGCACTGGGCACTGGACGCTTCGCCAGACGGTGCCTGCAAGCGCGGGGGCTACACATGGGCGCACCAAGGCCGATGCGGCGCACGCACTGCCGCGGGGAATCACGCCGCGCGTGCGCACCTGTCATCGCACTCTCGCCCCCAAGCGGTGCAGCACGAAAGGCGGAATCCTGCCGCACGCCGTGCCTCGCGCCGCGCCGCACGTGGCACAGCCATTGCTTGCATACAAGATCGCATACAAGCAGGGCACGACGGCCGCAGCCTGAGACCCACGAACTCCCGGAGAAACGCCATGACCCAACTTTGCGACGAGACGCTGGCGCACTACGCCCGCAGCGCGCTCAAGCTGCACGGGCTGGAGCTGCCCAAGGACGCCGAGGCGCGCGTGATCGAACAATTCCTGCGCGTGGCCGCGGTCGCGGCGCCCATGCTGGCGCACCCGCTGGACGCGCACGACGAGCCGGCTCCGGTGTACCGGCCATGAACGCGCGCGAACCCGTGTTCGAATCGGCGCTGGCGATCCGCAGCGACATCGACACCGGCGCGCGCAGCGCGCTGGATGTGGCCACCGCCACGCTCGCGCGCATCGAGGCGTGCGACCCGCTGCTGCACGCCTTCACCGCCGTGACGCGCGAGCGCGCGCTGGGCGAGGCGCGCCGCGTCGACGCGCTGCGCGCGCAGGGCGCGCGGCTGCCGCCGCTGGCGGGCGTGCCCTATGCGGTGAAGAACCTGTTCGACGTGGCCGACCTCACCACGCTGGCGGGCTCTCGCGTGCTGGCCGGCGCCGCACCGGCCCGGCGCGACGCGGCGCTGGTTTCGCGCATGCGCGAGGCGGGCGCGGTGCTGGTGGGCACGCTCAACATGGACGAGTTCGCCTACGGCTTCACCACCGAGAACGCACATCGGGGCACCTGCCGCAATCCGCACGACCTGGCCCGGGTGGCGGGCGGCTCCTCCGGCGGCAGCGCGGCGGCGGTGGCCGCGGGCCTGGTGCCGCTGTCGCTCGGCTCGGACACCAATGGCTCGATCCGCGTGCCGGCGGCGCTCACCGGCATCTTCGGGCTCAAGCCCACCTATGGGCGGCTGTCCCGCCGCGGCAGCTATCCGTTCGTGCACAGCTTGGACCACGTCGGCCACTTCGCGCGCTCGGTGGCGGACCTCGCGGCAGCCTACGATATGCTGCAGTTCGCCGACACCCGGGATCCGGCCTGCGCGCGCCGCCCGCTCGAAGCGGTCAGCGGGCAGGCGCCGACACGCGTGCGCGCGGCACGCCTGGGCGGCTACTTCGACGACATGGCCGGAGCCGATGCACGCGCCGCCGCGCAGCGCGTGGCCGATGCGCTTGAAGCCACGGGCGTGATCCATCTGCCGGGCGCGGCAGCCGCGCGCTCGGCCGCCTTCGTCATCACCGGCACCGAGGGCGGGCACCTGCACCGCGAGCATCTGCGGCACCAGTACGCGCAGATGGAGCCGCTCTCGCGCGACCGCCTGGCCGCCGGGCTGGTGCTGCCGGCCGCGTGGTATGTGCGCGCACAGCAAGTGCGCGCGGCCTTTCGCCAGGAACTGCTCGACGCCTTCACGCGCACCGAGCTGCTGATCGCCCCGGCCACGCCGGTGGCTGCGCCGCTGGCCGGACAGGAGAGCATCGAGATCAATGGCCAGGTACTGCCAGCGCGCGCCAGCCTGGGCCTGTTGACCCAGCCCATTTCGTGCATCGGCCTGCCGGTGCTCACGGTGCCGCTGGCCGGCCCCGACGGCCTGCCGCTAGGCGTACAACTGATCGCGCCGCCGTGGCGCGAGGACCTGGCCTTTGCCGCCGCCCAGGCGCTGGAGGCCATGGGCGTAGCGGCATGCCCGAGGCCCTGCGCATTGCTCGCGCGGGCCGCGGCATGAGCGGCGCCGAGGTCCGCGTGGTCTCGCGCGCCGAAGCGGTCTACGCGCAGCTGCGCGACGACATCTTCGAGTTCCGCATGCTTCCCGGCGACCGCTTCACCGAGGGCGAGATCGCCCAGCGCCTGGGCGTGTCGCGCACGCCGGTGCGCGAGGCGCTGCTGCGGCTGCAATCCGACGCGCTGGTGCAGGTGTATTTCCGCAGCGGCTGGGAGGTGGTGCCACTGGATTTCACGCGTTTCGACGAGCTCTACGAGCTACGCAAGCTGATCGAGGTCAATGCCGTGCGCATGCTGTGCACGCACGCCACGCCCACGGTGGATCACGGCGCGCTGGCCCAGCTTGCGCAGTTCTGGCAGGTGCCGCAGGACGCGCGCCTGGACGACGGCCGCCTGGTGGCGCAACACGATGAGGCCTTTCACGCAGCACTGGTAGCGGCGGCGGGCAACCGCGAAATCGCTAGCGTGCACCGGCAGGTGACCGAGCGCATCCGCATCATCCGCCGGCTGGATTTCACCTACGCCGCGCGCGTTGCCGCCACCTACGACGAGCACGCCGCCATCCTGCGCGAGATCCAGCGCCAGCGCGCGGAGCAGGCCGTGCTGCTGCTGTCCAGCCATATTGAAGAAAGCCGCGCCGAAGTGCGCAAGATCACGCTGCACCGCTTGCAGACGATACGCACCGACGGCGCGCGCGCACGCACCTGACATGCACCGGGATAGCACCGCACAGGCGCGGCACGCCCCGGCGTCTGCGGACTTTTTTTTCCCTCCACTCCTTTTGTCGCGAGATCACCATGACCGATTCACGATTCAACCCACGCCGCCGCCTCGCCCTGCGCCAGGGCCTTGCCGCCGGCGCGATGCTGGCCGCGCCAGCCATCGTGCGCGCGCAGACGCCGAAGATCCGCCTGGGCTTCTGGCCGATCGCCGGCGGTATCCCGCTGTACGCGGGCATCGAGACGGGGCTGTTCAAGCGGGCCGGCCTGGAGGTGGAGGCCGTGAAGTTCGCCAGCGCGCAGCAGGTGGTGGAAGCCATGATCGCCGGACGCATCGAGGGCTCGGCCAACGGCACGGCCTCCGCGGCGCTGGGCCTGGGCGAGATCACCTCGCCCGGCCTGTGCAAGATCTTTGCCGCCAACCCGTCCAACGCCACACTGCTGCTCGATGAAATCCTGGTGGCCAAGGACAGCCCCTTCAAGACCCTGGCCGATCTCAAGGGCAAGCGCATCGGCTGCGGCCCCGGCATCCAGAACGTGACGCTGGCCAAGGTGATCTTCGAGAAGAACGGCTACACCGACGTCAAGCCCGTCGAGTTGCCGGTAGGCCAGCACGTGGCCGCACTCGCCGCGGGCCAGCTCGACGCGGTCTACACGCTGGAACCCACGGGCACCGTGGGCCGCCTCAACGGCACCTGCCGCGCGCTGGAGTACGGCGTGATCTCGCGCTACGTGCTGGGCAACGCCAGCCTGCCGTGGTTTGGCGGCTCGGCTTCGCTGACCTCAGCCTTCCTCTCTTCCAGCCCCGAGTTGTCGAAACGCTTTATCGCCGCCTACGGCCAGGCCATCGACATGGTGCGCAAGGACCCCGTCAAGGTGCGCCCCTTCCTGAAGGGCTACACCAGCATCGACGACCAATTGGCCAAGGAGGTGCCGCTGCCGGGCTTCACGCTCTACAACGAGTTCAAGCCGGCCGATATCGAGGCCTTCCAGAAATTCTTCGACGTCTTCCACGACCGCAAGCTGTTTGCCCGCCGGGTGCCGGTGGCGGACATGCTCTACCGGGGCTGACATGCGTGCATCCAACCTGGCGCCGCGGCTGCTGCCGCTGATCGGCCCACTGGCGCTGCTGGCGCTGTGGCAGGCAGCGGTATCGGCCAAATGGGTCAACCCGGTGCTGCTGCCATCGCCAGCGGCAACGCTCGGGGTACTGTTCACAAGCGTTGCCGACGGGTCCATCAACGCGGACCTGCTGGCCACCGTGTCGCGCACCTTCTACGCCTTTGCGATCGCCGCGGTGATCGGCGTGCCGCTGGGCGTGGCGCTGGGCAGCTCGGTCCCGGCCTATCGCAGCGTTGAGTTCCTGATCGACTTCTTCCGCTCCACGCCGTCATCCGCGCTGATTCCGCTGTTCATGCTGCTGTTCGGCCTGTCGGATGCGAACAAGATCGCTATTGCCGCCTTCGCGGCGGTGCTGCTGATCCTGTTCAACAGTGCGTATGGCGTGATGAACGCCAGGAAGACGCGCGTGCTGGCGGTGCAGGCCATGGGCGTATCGAAGTGGCACGTGTTCAAGGACGTGCTGCTGATGGAGAGCCTGCCGCAGACCTTTGTCGGGCTGCGCACCGGCGTGTCGATGTCGCTGGTGATCGTGATCGTGGCGGAGATGTTCATCGGCTCCGACACGGGCCTCGGCCACCGCATCATCGATGCGCAGCAGGTCTTCAATATCCGCGGCATGTATGCCGCCATCCTGGTCACCGGCGCGCTTGGCTACGTGCTCAACCTGGCCTTCTTCATGCTGGAGAAGCGCTTTGTCCACTGGAGCGGCAAATGAGAGTCCTGCAATCGGGGGCCGGCGTGGCCGACGCGCCGCCGCCATCGGCGCTGGTGGCCGCACCGGCCGGGCGCGAGGTCCATGTCACCATCCGCGGCCTGTCCAAGGCCTTCGGCGGCGTGCCGCTGTACCAGCATCTCGACCTGGACCTGCCGCGTGGCAAGATCGTCTCGATCTTTGGGCCCAACGGCTGCGGCAAGTCGACGCTGATCAACATGGTGGCGGGCCTGTTGCCGTTCGACCGGGGCGAGGTGCTGTTCGATGGCAAGACGCTGCGCCAGACCGTGATCGGCTACGTCTTCCAGAACTACCGGGACGCCCTGCTGCCGTGGATCTGCGCGCGCGACAACGTGGCCTACCCGCTGCGCCGCAAAGGCATGCCGGAGGCACAGGTCAAGGCGCGCACCGAGGAACTGCTGCGCACCTTCGACGTGCGCTTCGACGTCAACCGCTTTCCCTACGAGCTCTCGGGCGGGCAGCAGCAGCTGATCTGCATCATGCGTGCGCTGGCGCCGCGGCCCGAGGTGCTGTTCCTCGACGAACCCTTTTCTGCGTTGGATTTCGAGACCACGCTGTTCATTCGCGACAAGCTCCAGGAGGTACAACTGGCGGAGGGCACCACCATGGTGATCGTCTCGCACGACCTGGAAGATGCGGTTTTCCTGGCCGACCGCATCCTGCTGCTGACGCGCCGGCCCACGCGCGTGGCCGAGGCGATCGACTTCGACATGCCGCGCCCGCGCGATGCGCAGGCGGTAGCCGATCCGCGCTTCATCGCCACCCGCGCGCATGCGCTGGCGGTGTTCCAACGCGAGGTGCGGGCCCGCTGAGGCGCGCGCAAACGGGCCGCTGCAGGGGCAAATCTTTGCGAGAGTCATTTCCGATGTAACGCCACATTACGGGACCGGCCACGGTCCCGTTTTCTTTTCGAGGCTGCGGCCGGCCCCGCGCCACCCCCCGTGCGCCCAATGCCGGCAAGGCCTGGCGGGCGACGCGCAAGGGCCCGGAAAGCCTCGCCAAAGGTGAAGCCGAGGCCCTTGAAAGTGTGATTGCGCCTTACAAGTGCAAGCACACCGGCGCGAGCCCGATGGCTACAGTGAGGCCATGTTCAACGCGAAGCCAGTCACGGAGTCCCCAACATGAAACGCGCCATTGCCCTGGTTGTCCTGCTCTGCTCCGCAGCGTCCCTGCTGTCTGCCTGCATCGTGGTGCCCCCGCGTGGCGGCCCGCCGCCGTACCGTTACCACGACCGCTATTGAGCGGCTGCAGGTAACACGCACGCGCCGCCCCCGAAATCCAACGCATCGCTCGCACCCCTGGAGTTGAACCATGAAACGCCAACTGCTGCTCGCCCTCACTACCCTTGCCGCCGGCGCCGCGCTTGGCCTGATCTCGCCGGCCCAGGCCCAGGCCTATCCCCCGGGCTACCACGGCAGCCCGCACATGCGCCCCGCGCCGCCCCCACCGCGCTATGAACCGCGCCCGCCGCGCCGCCCTGGCCAGGCATGGGTGCCCGGACACTGGAACGCCAACGGCGGCAGCTATGCCTGGCGCGGCGGCTACTGGCAGCGCGAACGCCCGGGTCACCGCTATGTGCCCGAGCGCTGGGTGCAAAGCCCGCGCGGCGGCTGGGTGATGCAGCCCGGCTACTGGGCCCGCTAAGCCGATCCTCCCCGGCCATCTAGCCTCGTACGCCGTCTCCGCCTTGCGCGCAGACGGCTTTTTTTTTCGTGCTTGCCTGGCGCACGCCGTCGAGTGTGTGCTAGCCAACAGTCCCCCTCGCGGCCCGGCATTACAGTCACCTCACTACCCGTCACCCGGCTCAGCGCGAACGCGAGCCAGGCTTCGTGCTGCGTGAAGGAGACATGCCATGGCAGACGACAAGCAGATCGTACCGGTCATCCTCTGTGGCGGCGCGGGCTCGCGGCTATGGCCATTGTCGCGCGACGGCTATCCCAAGCAGTTCCTGCGCCTGCTCGGACAGGACTCGCTGCTGCAGGACACCCTGTTGCGGGTGCGGGAGATTCCCGGTGCGCAGGCCCCGATCCTGGTCAGCAACGAAGCGCACCGTTTCGTGGTGGCCGAGCAGGCACGGGAGGCAGGCTGCGCGTTGTCCGCCATCGTGCTCGAGCCGCATCCGCGCAATACCGCGCCGGCCGCGGCAGTGGCCGCGCTGCAAGCGCGCAGCGACGGCGCGGACCCGGTGCTGCTGGTGCTGCCTTCCGATCACCTGATCCGCGACCGCGCCGCCTTCACCCAGACCGTGTGCCAGGCCAGCGCCGTGGCCGCAACCGGCGTGGTGGTGACGCTGGGCGTGGTGCCCACGTTCGCGGCCACCGGCTACGGCTATATCAAGGCGGTGCCCAGCAATACGGCTGACTTGCTGTCGGTCGCACGCTTCGTGGAGAAGCCCTCGCTGGAGATGGCCACCGGCTACTTGCAGGAAGGCAACTGCTTCTGGAACAGCGGCATCTTCCTGTTCCGCGCCTCCGTCTATCTCGCCGCGCTGGAGCGGTTCGCCCCCGACATCCTGCTGGCCGCGCAGGAAGCGATGGTGCGCGGCCACCGCGACCTGGATTTCTTCCGGCTCGACACCGACGCCTTCGCCGCCTGCCGCTCCGACTCGATCGACTACGCCGTGATGGAGCACCTGCGTGACGCGCAAATGGCGCCGCTGTCCGCCGACTGGAGCGACGTGGGCTCCTGGGACGCGGTCTGGAAGGCCGCCGAGAAGACCGCCGATGGCAACGTGGCCATCGGCGACGTGGTCACGCACCATGCGCAGGGCTGCCTTGTCCACGCCTCGCACCGGATGGTGGCGGTCGCCGGCCTGGACGACGTGATGGTGGTGGAAACACCGGACGTGGTGCTGGTGGTCCACAAGGATCACTGCCAGGACGTGAAGCAGCTGGTGGAAACGGTGCGCGCCCAGGGCCGCCCCGAGGCCACCCAGCATCGCAAGGTATACCGGCCCTGGGGCGCCTACGACGCGGTGGACCACGGCACGCGCTACCAGGTCAAGCGCATCACGGTCAAACCTGGCGCCAAGCTCTCGCTGCAACTGCATCACCACCGTGCCGAGCACTGGGTGGTGGTTTCCGGCACGGCGCGCGTGCGCCGCGGAGACGTCGAGTACCTGCTGACCGAAGACCAATCCACCTATATCCCGATCGGCGAGGCGCACAGCCTTGAAAACCCCGGCCGGATCCCGCTCGAACTGATCGAGATCCAGTCCGGCTCCTACCTTGGCGAAGACGACATCATCCGGATGGCAGATATCTATGGGCGCACATGACCTCGAACCCTTCGGCCGGCTCGCGGCCACCGAGCTGCAGCCCGAGTCCAGCGGCAACACGGGCAGCGGCGGGGCGCAACGCCCGCGCCGCGCGCTGATCACCGGCATCACCGGCCAGGACGGCGCCTACCTGTGCGAGCTGCTGATTGCCAAAGGCTACGAGGTGCACGGCATCAAGCGCCGCAGTTCGCTGTTCAACACCGAGCGCATCGACCACCTGTACCAGGATCCGCAAGCGCCCAGGCGCAGCCTGATCCTGCATCACGGCGACATGACCGACACCGCCAGCCTGGTGCGGGTGGTGCAGCAATCGCAACCTGATGAAATCTACAACCTGGCGGCGCAAAGCCACGTGCAGGTGTCGTTCGAGGAACCGGAATACACCGCCAACACGGACGCGCTGGGCACGCTGCGCCTGCTCGAAGCCGTGCGCATCCTTGGCCTGGAGAAGCAAACCCGCTTCTACCAGGCGTCCACATCCGAGCTGTACGGCCTGGTGCAGGCAACACCACAGAAGGAGACCACGCCGTTCTACCCGCGCAGCCCCTATGCGGCCGCCAAGTTGTACGCCTACTGGATCACGGTGAACTACCGCGAGGCCTACGGCATGTATGCCTGCAACGGCATCCTGTTCAACCATGAGAGCCCGGTGCGCGGCGAGACCTTTGTCACGCGCAAGATCACGCGGGCGATGGCGCGCATCGCGCTGGGGCTGCAGGACACGCTCTATCTCGGCAACCTGTCGGCCCTGCGCGACTGGGGCCACGCGCGCGACTACGTGGAAATGCAGTGGCTGATGCTGCAGCAGGACAAACCCGAGGACTATGTGATCGCCAGCGGCGAGCAGCACAGCGTGCGCGAGTTCGTGCAGCTGGCCGCCCTGGAGCTCGGCATCACCGTGCGCTTCGAAGGCGAAGGTGCCGATGAGGTAGGCGTGGTGGCGCGCGTTGATGCCGCCACCTGCCCGGTGGCAGCGCGCTGCAAGCCAGGCGACACGATTGTGCGCGTGGACCCGCGCTACTTCCGCCCGACCGAAGTCGAGACGTTGCTGGGCGACGCCAGCAAGGCGCGCGAACAGCTGGGCTGGGCGCCGCGCACGAGCTTCGGGGCCCTGGTGCGGGAAATGATGGAGGCGGACTTTGCCGCGGCGCGGCGCGATGCGTTCGTCAAGCTGGCTGGCTTCCGGGCCTATGACCATCATGAGTGAAGCCGGCGCCGCAGTGTCAAGTGAGCCCGCGCCGCCGTCCGTACCCCTGCCAGCAGGGCAATCGCGGGTGTTCGTGGCGGGCCACCGCGGCATGGTTGGCTCCGCCATCGTGCGTGCGCTGGACGCGCGTGGCCAGGCCGATATCGTCACGCGCGGCCACACCGAGCTCGACCTCACCGACCAGCAGCAGGTGCGCGCGTTCTTCGCCACCCAGGGCATCGACACGGTCTACCTGGCAGCCGCGCGCGTAGGCGGCATCCACGCCAACCACACCTTTCCCGCCGAGTTCATCCAGCAGAACCTGATGATCGCGGCCAACGTCATCCACGAAGCCTGGCGCGCGGGCGTGAAGCGCCTGCTATTCCTCGGCTCGAGCTGCATCTACCCGAAGTTCGCGCCCCAGCCCATCAGCGAAGCCGCGCTGCTTACCGGGCCGCTGGAGCCCACCAACGCCCCCTACGCCCTGGCCAAGATCGCCGGCATTGCGCTGTGCGAGAGCTACAACCGCCAGTACGGCACCGACTACCGCAGCGTGATGCCGACCAACCTCTACGGCCCGGGCGACAACTATCACCCCGACAACAGCCACGTGATACCGGGCCTGCTGCGGCGCTTCCACGAAGCCGGCATGGCCCACGCCCAGCACGTGCCGGTGTGGGGCAGCGGCACGCCGCTGCGCGAGTTCCTCTACGCGGACGACCTGGCCGCGGCATGCCTGCATGTGATGGCGCTGCCCGAGGACGTGTACCGCCAGACCGCGCCGGCCGGATTCCTGAACGTGGGCAGCAGCGAGGAAGTCAGCGTGCGCGAACTGGCGGGGCTGGTAGCGCAGACCGTGGGCTTTCGCGGCGACATCGTCTTCGACAGCGGCAAGCCCGACGGCACACCGCGCAAGCGGCTCGACTGCACGGCCCTTGCCGCCACCGGCTGGCAACCGGCCGTGGCGCTGCGCGACGGCCTGCGGCTGGCCTACCTGGATGCACTGCAGAGCGGAAGGCTGGCGCATGGCACAGCACCGGCACAACACGTGGAGGCCTGACATGAAACCCCTGCTCCGCCATCCCGACAAGCGCGCCCGGCCTCAGGCCACGGCGTGCGCAACGTCGGCTACCTCGGCCGCCAGCGGCGGGGCAGCGAGTCCCGGCGCGCTCTGGCCCGGGCAGGTCATCTTTCCCACGGGCAGCGCGGATGCGGGCCTGTGGCGGCGCTGCCTGCAGCAGATGCGCGCCATCTCGCTCAGTCCCGGCGCGCTGGTGGTGCTGGCGGGACAGAGCCGGCTGGAAAACTGGGCCATGCTGCTGGCTAGCATGGCGCTGGGGCGGCGGCGCGCGGCCTTCTTCCATGGGGCCGCCTTTGCCAGCGTGCCCGGGCGCTTTGGCGCACTGGCAGACGCGGTCTTGCTGCGCCATTGCCAGGGCGTCTTCGTGGGCAGCGAGCGCGGCTGCGCGCGCGCCATTGCCGCCGACGTTCCCCCGCGCAAGATCTTTGCCTGCCGCCCACCGGCGGTGCTGCCGGACGGCTTCGATGCTGCCGCCGAACGGCGCGAGCGGGTCGCGCACGCTGCGCCGGCGCATGCGCCGCATTTCCTGCATGTTGGCGCCCTCACCCACGATCCGGCCCTGGTACTGCTGCTCTATGCCTTTGCCGGCGCGCGGCAGGCGTGGCCGGCGGCCACGTTATCGCTGGTGGGCACCGGCCGCGCCTATGGCCGGCTGCGCACCATGGCCGACGCGCTCGGGCTGGGGTCGTCGGTACGCTTCCTGGGCGCGATGGCGCCAGCCGACTTCGCCGTGGAGTACCGCAAGGCGAGCTGCCTGGTGCTGCCCGATGCCGCGCAGCGCTGGCATCCGCTGGTGCGCGAGGCGCTGAGCTACGGCTGCCCGGTGGTGGTGAGCGTGAACAACGATGACGCCGGCGAACTGATACGTGACGGCGTCACCGGCCTGTATTTCAAGGCGGGCGATGCCGGTGCGCTGGCCAGGTGCCTGGTGCAGGTGCCCAAGCACTTTGCGGATGCCGCCGCCACCGCCGAGCGCTGCCAGGCCGCCGCGCTGGAGGACTCTCCCGCCTCCGCGGGCAGGGCCATGGCGGCTGGCTGCGTGCGGATCATGGCCACGGACTAGGCGCACGCCGGCCTATGCCGACATTCGCCGACATTCGCCGACATTTTCCGACATGGCCGCCACGCACCCTGCGCGCCGCAGCGGGCGCGACGGCTGCATACCCCATACAGCGCATCGACGCCACTGACGCCACCGTTGCCATGAAGATACTCATGTACTGCCTGAACTATGCGCCCGAGCTGACCGGCATCGGCAAGTACACCTGCGAGCAGGCCGAGTGGCTGGCCGCGCGCGGCCACGAGGTGCGGGTGGTCACCGCGCCGCCCTACTATCCGGCGTGGCGCGTGGGCGAGGGCTATCGCGCGTGGCAGTACAGCCGCGAGCGGCGGCGCTGGGTGGAGGTGTATCGCGCGCCGCTGTGGGTACCGCGCAAGCCGGGCGGCATCACGCGGCTGCTGCACCTGGCGAGCTTTGCCGTATCCAGCCTGCCCAGCCTGATGGCCCAGTTGCGCTGGCGCCCGGATGTGCTGTTCGTGGTGGAGCCCCCCCTGATGTGCGCGCCGGCCGCTTTGCTGTTCGCGCACTGGAGCGGCTGCAAGACCTGGCTGCATGTGCAGGACTACGAGATCGACGCAGCCTTTGCGCTGGGGCTGCTCCGCCGGCCCTGGCTGCGCCGCGTGGCGCAGCGCGTGGAGCATCAGTTGATGACGCGTTTTGACCGGGTCTCGTCGATCTCGCAGGCCATGGTCTCGCTGGCGCGCGGCAAGGGCACGGAGCCTGAGCGCGCGGCCTTGCTGCCAAACTGGGTCAACCTGCGGGAAATCGGCGCCGGCAGCGCAACGCTGGCGCGCCGCACGCTGGGCATTCCGGCCGATGCCGTGGTGGCGCTGTACTCGGGCAACATGGGCGCCAAGCAGGGGCTGGATGTCATGGCTGATGCCGCCCGCCTGCTCGATGGCCATGAACGCCTGCACTTCATCTTCTGCGGCGACGGCGCCGGGCGCCCCGCGCTGGAGGCCGCCTGCGCAGGGCTGCCACAGGTGCGCTTCCTGCCCTTGCAGCCCGCTGGCATGTTTGCCTCGCTGCTGGCCGCCGCCGACATTCACCTGCTGCCACAACGCGCCGGCGCTGCCGACCTGGTGATGCCTTCGAAGCTGACCGGCATGCTGGCCAGCGCTCGCCCGGTGGTCGCCACCGCGGAGCCGGACACGGAACTTGGCCGCGTGGTTGCGCAGTGCGGCGTGCTGGTGCCGCCGGGCGACGCGGCCGCGCTGGCCGCCGCCATCGACACGCTGGCGGCGCAGCCCGCGCTGCGCGCGCACCTGGGCGGCGCCGGGCGCCGCTGGGCCGAGCAGCACCTGGACCGCGACATGGTGCTGGGCGAACTGGAGAAAGCGCTGTTTGCGCTGATCAGGCATCAGCCCGCCGGTGCACCCAGCACCGTCGG
Organism: Cupriavidus sp. UME77; assembly: GCF_014170355.1. Taxonomy (NCBI): domain Bacteria; kingdom Pseudomonadati; phylum Pseudomonadota; class Betaproteobacteria; order Burkholderiales; family Burkholderiaceae; genus Cupriavidus; species Cupriavidus sp. UME77. The sequence continues at coordinate 102,932 of NZ_LZZU01000055.1, read as the reverse complement.
GGCCGGCAGCGAATAGCACACGCCACCATTCAGGTGTTCAGGAGGTCAGGAGGTCAGGAGGTCCTCAGGCGTCCACCGACACGCGGTCTTCCACCGAAGCCGCCGCCAGCACCGTGAGATAAATGCTCTCGTACTGGTCGATGGCCTTCTCGGCGGAGAAGTTTCCTGCCCACGCGATCGAGCGCGCGGCCACCTCGGCGCGCCGCGCTTGCGGCCATGCGAGCATCCCGGCCAGCACGTCCGCGCCGCGTTGCGCCCAGGCATCCATGTCACCGCTAGCCAACGGCTCGAGCAGCTGCACCTGGTCGCCACCGATCTCGGTCATCGGCGCGCGATTGGTGGTCAGCACCGGCGCGCCGCATGCCATGGCTTCGATGATGGGCCATCCAAAACCTTCTTCCAGGCTCGGGAACAGCATCACGGCGGCCAGCGAATAGGCTGCCTGCACCGCCTCGGTAGGCAGCCCCGTCAGGAAGCGCACGCTGCCGCCAAGAGCGATCGCCCGTTCGCCCTGCTCGCGCATTTCCGCGGTGGGATCGCCACCGATCATCCACAGCGCCCGCGGCTCGCGGCACTGCCGGCAATAGGCCAGGTAGAGCGCCAGCACGCCTTCGCGGTTCTTGTACCACTGGTTGCCGCCGATATGCACCAGCATGCCTTGCGGATCGGCAGGCGCGCCGGCGCGCTGCAGGCAGGCCAGCGCCTCGGTGGTGCCCATCCTGCGGAACGGATAGTTCATCCCGTTGTAGACCACCCACGCCGCCTCGGGCGCGCACGGATGCAGCCGCCGCAGGTCGCGCATGGTCTTGTTGGAGACGGCGACAAACGCCTTTCCCTGCAACAGCCCCCAACGGATCAGCGACTGGTAGGTGTGCCCGCTGGCCGAGAGCCCGTGCTCGGGGAACTCGCCGGCGAGCGTGCGCAGGGCGATGAAATCATGGCAGTGCACCACGTGCGGACGATGGCGCAGCAGCGGCATCCAGATGCCCAGCGCATGATCAGCCAGCACCAGCAAGGTGTCCTTGTCGACCTTGCGCAGACGCCACAGCGCGAGCATCGGGAACAGGATGTACTGATCGATGTAGCCCAGCCATTTGCGCAGCCCGCCGCGCGCCGGCAGGCGGCACATCACGGCGGCTGGGGTCCATAGTTCGGCCTGGTGGCCGCGTGCGCGCATGCCGTCGATGATCATCGCGGCGAAGCGGTCCATGCTGTGGCTGCCAAAAAAGGCGGGGTGACCCAACAAGATGATTTTCATGACGATTGAGAAGTGTGCGGATAGCCGGGCGTTGCCGCTTCGTTGTTTAGGTAGTGCCTTCGCCCTGACAATCCGGGACAAGGCTTAGCCGGGGTGATACAAGCGCTGGCTCGCTTGCCGCGTGGCCGCCAGCGTGATGCCTGCAAACACGAAGCCAAGCGCATTGGCCGTCAACTGCCCGACTACCGGCCAGGAGGTCAGCCCGAAGATGGCGATGGTCCACATCAGGATGAGAAAAGTGTTGCCGGTGCGCTTGGCCACGCGCAATGCGCGCCACATACCGTTGATGAAGATCAGCGCCTTGAGCAAGATGCTCAGATAGCCGACCAGGCCCATCTCGCCGATCACGCGGCCGGTCTCGGTTTCGCTGATCACGAACAGCAGGCCGGTCTGCAGGAAGTAGTTGGCAAGGTTGCTGCCAAGCCCCAGCCCGCTGCCAAGCAGGCTCTGCTCGGCCGAGACATCGTTGACGCCGAAGAACATCGACTCCACCCGGTCACCGAAGCTCTCCGACTCCGCCGCGGAACTGAAGCGCTCCAAGGTCGCGTCCACCGCCGAGCTGACGAACAGCACGATGACCACGCTCATGAGGATGGAGACAATGCCCCACGACACCGCCGCCCTGCGCCGTTTTCCCTTGCCGTAGCGCAAGCTTGCCAGCAGCGCGATGCCAAACACGATTGGCAACAACAGGATGGCCGAACGCGACCCGCTGACCAGCGAGGCAATGAACAGACTGCCGATGACCGCCAGCGAATACAACTTGCCCCCGAGCCCCGGCTTCTGCTCGCCCAGCACCGCCTCCAGCGCGAAGGGGCTGACGATCGCCAGGAACAGGGTGTAGCCCAGCGTGAACGAGAAGGTGCCCGTGGTGCGCACCACGTCGGCCGTCACGCGGAAGACCGTATCCGGATCGCCCTCGATCTGACGGTTGAGGAAACTCTCCGGCGGCTGAAAATGCTGCACCAGCGCCAGCGGCGCCATGAACAGCAGCATGGCAAGCGCGGCCTTGTAGATGGCTTCCAGGTCCTGCGCCTCGAGCAGCTCGGCCGCGGCGTAGGCAAACCACAGGTACAGCAGCCAGAAGCGCACGCCGATCAGGAAAATGGGCAGCGAGTTGATGCCCGCAACAAGCTGCAGCAAGCCCCAGAAGCAAACAATGGCCGACCACCACAGCAGCATGCGCACGGTGCGCCGTGCCGGGGTAAAGCCTGAGTAGCGCACCGCGTGGTACAGCGCATAGACCACCATCAGGTCTCGCAGCAGGATCAGCGGCATGGTGAGCGAATCCGAGACCCACTTGCGCGCGGCGCCCTCGAACACGGCAATCACGAAGACCGTGATGAAGATCCGCCCGAACACGGTGACGCGCGCCCGGCGCGCTGGCACCGCGGGCTTCGCGTAGGGAAGGGAATGGCTCAGCATAGCGCGGCTACCGTTTCGGCTGCACTCAGGCGGTACCTCGCCCAGGTGTACTTCTGCCCGGCGATACGGGCATGGGCGCGCGCGCGCTCCAGCTGCGCGCGATCTGTCGCCAGGGCCAGCATGCGTTGGTAGAGTGCGTCCGCGCAAAGCGGCACCACCCACCCGGCCAGCGGGAATTCATCGATGATTTCTTTCGCACCGACCCGATCCGAGAGCAGCACCGGCGTGCCGCATGCCAGGGCCTCGGCCACCACCATGCCAAAGGAATCGAAGCGCGACGGCAGCACGAAGCAATCGGCATCGGCAAATACCTGGAACAGCGCCGGCTGCGGCAATGCGCCAAGCTGGAGCACGCCCGGCATGGCTGCAATGCGCTCTCCCAGCTCCGGCTCCACGAGCGCGCCGGCCAGCACCAGCTCCGCCTCCGGCAGCCGCTCCCGCAGCCGTGCGAACGCGTCAAGCAGCAGGTCGATGCCTTTGCCCACGCGCACCGCCCCGGCGAACACAAAGCGCGGGCCGCCGGCGAGCCGCTGGCGGCAGACGTCATCCGGCAGCGTTGCGCCAAGCAGGATCGGCTTGAGCTTGGCGGGGGGCACGCCGGCGTCGATGTAGGTGCGTGCGGCAAACTCCGAGCAGGTGATGATGATGTCCGCCAGCGCAATCTCCGCATCTTTTTGCGCGTTGATCTGCGCAAGGTAGGTGCGGTCCTCGACCGGCACCATGGCTTCGGCCGCACGATGATGCACGGCGGGCGCCTCCAGCACGCAGCGCGCGCCGATGCGCCGCGCCGCCTGGAAGGTCCGCAGCGCGGAGTTCTCGTAGGCCACCACGATATCCGGGCGCACCGCCTCCACCCGGGCGGCCACCCATTGGTCGAACAGATGGAAGATCCGGTGCGCGTAGGCTGACCCGGAGCGGCCGACATAGCGATTGAGGCCAAGCTTGAGCACACCCGGAAAAAACACAGGGTGCCGCCGCAGCGCCTTGGGGATGGCGACCTCGCGCACCTTGGCATGATATCCGGCCGGCAGCCACCAGGGCGGCGCCTCGCCCGGGGCGCGCACCGGCACACCGGACCAGTATTGCTTGAGCATGTCGTGCTCATAGAGCGCTTGTGCCATCTGGTGCGAATGCTGCAGGCCGGGATGCGTGACGAGGGCTTTCATGCTTCGCTCCCCCGTGGGGTGCCATCGAGCCGCGCTCCGGCGGGCACGGCTTGCGCGTGCGGCCCGGCGCAGCGCGTGGGCCGGCCGGGCGGTTGCAGGCGCAGCGTGCCCGCCAGGCGCACGCCCTGCACGAAGCCACCCCAGCCACCCAGCAATTGCCCCGGCAGGCTGCGTGGGCGCTTGAGCAGGCTGTGCGCCAGGAAGTAAGCGCCCGGGCAACTGCGCGACCCCACCAGCAGCTGGAACAACACCAGCCGCACGCGCATCGCCGGCGGGGCGTATGCCATCGAGATCGCCGTCATGTTGCAGGTCTCTTCGAAGCAGCGCCTGCGCGCGTAGCTCTGGCGCTCGTAGTTGTAGCGTGCAGCCGGATAGTGATCGACGATGGCGCCGGGATCGAGCACCAGGCGCCATCCCGCGTGGCGCAGCATCTGGCACATCCACGTCTCGTTGCCGGGCTGCGCGCCCTGCCCCTGCAGCCGCTCGTCAAAGCGCGCGGTGCCCAGTGCCGCCCGGCGCAGGATCCAGTTGCAGCCCTTGAGCGTTTCCGCCGCGCGCGGCGCGCCGCACACCCGATGTGTCTCGCCGATGATCCTGCCCCAGCCGTCGCGATAGCCGGCCAGCGGCACATCCGGCACGGCCAGTGGCGCGCCGTCGGCGCCGCGCACGACATCCCGGCCACCGGCACCGCCCACCGTCGCATCGGCAAAGTGGGGCAGCAAGCGGGCCAGCCAGTCCGCGCGCGGCAGCGCGTCGTCGTCCAGGATCGCCAGCAGCTCGCCAGTTGCGTGCGGCAGCCCGGCATTCATGGCAGCCACCACGCCAGGCTCGGTCACCTTGACTACCCGCAACGCCGGATAGCGCGCCTGTGCAGTATTTGCCAGCCACGCCGCCGTGTCGGGATCGTCTGCGCCGCGGCACACCGCGATCAGCTGAACCGGCGCCGGCACGAGCGCGGCGGCAGCCTGCAGGCAGCGCTGGAGCATGTCCAGGCGCCGATAGGTCGGGACCATCAGCGTAACGCTGGGCGCATTGCTCATTGCGTGCTTCCTCCATGGGGGGCAAGGCGCTCGTCGCCTGGCAGCAGGCGCCCGGCACGCACGGCCGCGGCGAGTTCGCAGACGATGGCCGCGGCCAGCCCCGACGACAGCCCAAGCTGGAACCACAGCACGCCATCGAGCGTGGTGAGATCGAGAAAGCGCGGCGCAGCCGCGCACCAGGCCAGCACCACCGGCACCTGGACGAAGGCAAGATGATTCAGGCCGCGGTTGGCCAGCAACTGCCAGGCGATGCCGACTACGCTGGCAAAGCCCGCGCCAAGGCAGGCGATAACCAGTTCGGCCCCCAACGATGCGTAGTTCGGCCCCACCAGCCACAGCAGCAACCCCGGCCATGTCACGGCAAGAAGCACCAGCGCGGCGGCGGGCAGGCAAGCCAGCGCCACCCAGCCGGCAAAGCGCCGCAGCACGCCGTCGCGCGCTTGCGCGAAGCGCGGAATCACGTACGCGGCCACCACGGCGCCCACCGGCATCAGCAGTTGCCCGATGCGCGACAGCGCACCCAGCGAGGCCGTTTGCCCGACCGCGCCGTGATAGGCGACGATGGCGAACACCAGTTGCCCCTGGACGCAGAAAAAGGCCTCCAGCGGCAATTGCCGCCGCATGATGCGACCGATGTACTGGCCGTCTTCCGCCTTGCCCGGGCTGCCGGCATGCGCCGCCAGCGGTATCTCACGTGCGATCCAGCGCCGCACAAACGGCACGCGCAGTCCCGCAAACAGCACGTTGACGAGGGTCGCGCCCAGCACGCCGAGCAGGCCCATCGCGTAGAGCGCGGACGACAGCACCAGGCGCCCCACGGACAAACCGGTATCCAGCGCCTGCAGCGCGGGCGCCCGGTTGGCAAACAGCAGCACCTGGTCCACGACACGCGATTGCATGTCGAAGTACCAGGTCACCAGCAGCAACGCCAGCAGCAGCACGATCAGGACCGCGCCGGCATGGTTGCGATACAGCAGCCACGCGGCGATCGCCAGCACCACCGGCAACAGCCACGCGGACAGCCTCCAGCGCTGGCCCATGGCCGCGCAGGCCAGTTCCGCGGCACGCTCCCGGTCCGGCCAGGTCTTGCCCAGCAGCGCGTTCAGGCCAAGCTGGATGCCACCCTTGGTGACGATGGCGATGGCGCCCATGATGAGGCCGACCACCGTGTAGATGGCGTAGTCGCCCACAGCAAGCCAACGGGCCAGCAGCAGGCCGGTGATGGCGCCGATCCCCTGCGACAGCACCGCATAGACGAGGAACCTGAGCAGCTTCACGGCGGTCCCGCTCCCCGCTCGATGACACTGTGGCATGACGGCGCGACCATGGCCTTGTCTCCTCTATCCCGCCGCCGCGTGGTGGACAGGCTGCGCGGCTTCGGTCGCGCCATGGATGATGTCCAGCAGCCGCTGCGCGGCCTGTCCGGCATGGAAGCGCCGGGCAAAGGACTGCCGCGCGGCAATGCGCATGCGCGCTTGCGCGGCGGGCTCCGCCTGCAGCCACTGATGCAGGCAGGCGGTGGCGCCTTGCGCCGTGTCCGGGCCCACCAGCCCGGCGCCGTCGGCGACGATTTCGCGCCAGATGTTGACCTTGTCGGAGATCAGCACCGGCACGCCGCAGCCGAGCGCCTCCGCCACCGCCACGCCAAAGTTCTCCTGGTGCGAAGGCAGGCAGAACACCTCCGCCGCGTGAAACGCGCCCCACTTTAGCTCGCCCTTGAGCATGCCGGTCCAGCTCACGCGCGCGGACAGCCCGTGCGCGGCAATGCGTTGCTCCAGCATCGCGCGCAGCGCAGTGTCGTGCGGTCCGGCTAGCACCAGATGCAGCGCGGGATGCGCCGCGGCCACGCCGGCGAAGGCTTCGACCAGCAGGTCGCAGCCCTTCTTCTCGTGGATCCGGCCGAGGAACAGCGCGATGCGCTTGCCCCGCACCTCCGGGAAGGCGCTAAGGAAGGCCTCACGCAGCGGCGCGCCGTCCTGCGGCGGCTGCGCCGTGCCGTAGCTTGCCACCACCTCGCGGCACCGATATGGCCAGAACGCGCCGCTGGCGCGCTGCTTCTCCTCGCTGCACGTGAACAGCACGCCGCGCGCATGACGCAGGACCCAGTAGTCCCCCACCAGCCAGTAGAGGCTCTTCTTCAGATGCTTGAGCGGATAGTGGTCGCGAAACCAGGGGTCCAGCATGCCGTGCGTAAACACAAAATACGGCACCCGCTTGCCACGCAGCGCCAGCCACACGGCCAGCGCGTGGAACTGCCACAGCCCTTCGACAATGACCGCGTCGTACGCTTCGCAATGCGCGCGCAGCCAGGCCACCATGTGGCGGTTGAAGCCGTACTTGAGCGATGATGGCCCCAGCGCGATGACGTCGAGCTCGCTGTCGCGCACGCAGGGCGCATCGGGCGCGTCGCCGCAGCACACCTGCACCTGTATGCCGCGCTCACGCAAGGGAGCGCGCAGCTGGCGCACGCCCTCGATCGGGCCGCCACCACCCGGATCGATCGACGAGATCACGTGCAGGATCTTCATGGCCGGGTTCCGCGGGCCGCCGGTGACGAGCCGCCGGCCGCGGCCTTGCGCGCGATGAAATGAAACCAGTACACGTCGCGCAGGTCCTGGCCTTCGCGCACCGGCTCGCCATTCAGGTTGCCAAACACCACATCGGTGTGCAGCCCCAGCTCCGCGAGCGCGCGCTTCTGCGCGGCGAGCTCGGTATAGACGATCACGATGCCGAACTTGTGGGCGGCGCAAACCCGGATGGCATAGCCATCGAACTCGCGGTTCAGGCGCGAGTGCCGCAGGTAGTTGAAGGTGGCAATCGGCAGGTTGCAGATCACCCGCGCGGTATCGATGCCAACCGCGATAGGGTTGGCTGACAGATGCGGAAGCCGCACGAAGCGCGAGAGATTCTCGCGATAGCTCGGGCCACGCATGTTGTGCGTGGAGAACAGCATCAGGCCGCCGGGCCGCAGCACGCGCTCGAACTCGCGCAGGATAGCAAGGCGCCCCTCGTAGTCGACCGCATCGATGCCGTTGAAGCTGAACATCACCAGTGCGAAGCTGTTGTCCGCAAAGCGCGACATGTTGCGCGCATCCATCTGCATCACCCGCACGCCGGGATGATTGCGCTGGCAGATCTCGACCATCTCGGGCATGTAGTCGACCGCCGTATAGTCGTCGCTCAGCGCGCGCAGCAGCGCCACGGTGCGCCCGCCGCCCACGCCAACGTCGAGGATGGGCTGGCCCCGCACTTCGTCCGCCACCCAGGCGATCGCAGCGGCCTCGCCAGGGTCGGTCCAATCGCTGGCGGTACCGAACCACCGGCGCGCGCCCCAGCTACGCCATGCGTGTTGATTGATGCGATCCTGCGCCGTGCCTGAAGCCATGACCACCTCGTGAAGATGAGTGAACGTTGGACCAAAGCGCAGCCGTGCCGCTGGCATGCCTTGCCGGGCAGATGACCGGTCTGCCTGCAGTGAGGATGCCGGGGCGGGATTCGGGTTTCTGTACGTTGCCACACACGGGTAGGCACGGCGGGAACAGGCAAGATCGGCGGGCGCCGCGAGGTGTCCGCGGGACCCGCTTCAGGCGCAGCGGTGGGGTACCGCCAGCATCGCTTTCCTGCGGCGCAAGGGGGACATCCGGCACCCCGGGCAGGCTCGCGTGCGGGCGGGCGACCTCCCCTCATCCTGATGGCTGAGATGGCTCTCATCCGTTTGTCGCGCGGCGCTCGCCCGAGGCTCATGCCGAAGGCGAAAGTGGGTCGCGGACTCCACCTCGACGCGAGTTTCAAGATTGATTCGCCACACGGGCGCGCCACCCGGAAAAGCCATGAATGCGCCCGCGAGATCCTTTTCTGTTGCAGCGGTGAAACCTTATTGACCAATAACTGTTTCAGTCTTGAAACTTAATCCCGTCAAATATCCATCACCCGTTCGGGTAACCCGCCATGCGGCTACCAACAAGGCTTCCCGGATGATGAGAACAAACCTCTCCAACCCAATTGGAGCGCCGCCAAAGCAACTTGATTTCGTGCAGATCAGACCATAATATGACCTTAATTCGTTTTAAGACGAATGGCATTTTGGGGTGGGTTCAGGGGGTCAGCCTTCCGGCTTGCGGTCAGTTCCCGGCAATAAAAACGGGCGGTCCGGCTTGGCGGTGGTACGGGGATAAATAAGGGCGGCGCGCGTGGAGTACCACGAGGGTCGCGCAGGTCATTATTCCGCTGCGTTCAACCTGTTTCCTACCGCAACCATACGGGGGGAATAACAACATGAACGCACTGCTCATCGAGGGTCACCCACTGCTGCGTCTCGGGTTGCTGCAAATGCTCGAACGTATTCATGGCGTAGACCACGTCATCACCGTCGACCCGGCCGACGTCGCCCTGCTGGAAGGCAACCATTGCGACCTGCTCGTGTTCGGCATGCCGGCCGACACCGATGCCGGATGGCAACTGCTCAACAAGGTGCGCTCCGTGCTCTCGGCCGACCGCTTGCTGCTGCTCGCCGACATGATCCCGCTGCAGATTCCGGCACTCGCCATGGCGCAAGGGATCTGCGGCTGCCTGCCGAAATCCGCTTCGCTGGCGGTGCTGGAAGCCGGCATCCGCCTGGCCATGGTTGGCGGGCAATACGTGCGCGGCCAGAACAACCGCCAGGCCGGCGCGTCAAGCAGCGGATCGCCGGGCCTCTCGGCCGGCAACTATCCGATAGGTGGGCGCGTTCCCGTGCTGGCGCCACCGGCTGACAACGCGCAGTGCAACCCTGCCGGCATGCGCATCCAGGCCACGCCATCCTCGCGCGAATCCCTGGCCGCCGTGTCTCGCCAGAGCGCCGTGGCAGCCGATGCCGGTGGCACCGGCGGGCACGGCGAGACCGCGTACGACGAAGCCGAGATGCTGCAGATCACCCCGAGGCAATATGAGGTGCTGGTGCTGCTGGCGCGCGGACATCCCATCAAGACCGTGAGCCGCATGCTCAATATCTCGGTGGCGACGGTCAAGAGCCATGCTTGCACCCTGTACCAGCGGCTCAAGGTACGCAACAAGGGCGAGGCGGTCTACGCGGCGCTCCAGCGCGGCGCGTCGCTGGAATGGGTCAGCGGCGACGAAGCCTCGCCGCGCACGGCGGTGCGCAACACGTCGTCTGCCGGCGCCAGGCCGGTACGCGCGGTCGCGGAGTACAGCACGGGCGTTTCCGCCGCGATGCGCTGAGGCGCGCCTGCGGCGCGGCCAACCGGCGGCGGCAGGCGCAAGCCTGCCGCCGTTGTCTTTTGTCCGAATCCCGGGCCACGCGTCCAGCGTCCGTCCTTTGCCTTGCGCCTGCCCAAGGCGGTCCCCTCCGTTGGCCCTGGCGCGTCGCGCGCGCCATTTCCGGCATCGCAGTGCAATGTGTGACAGCGCACCGATTGCCCCTCCTGCGCCTCCTAGGATGGGAGCATCGGGGGACTGTCGCAGCCGTTGCGATGTCCCCGTCGCCCAATGCCGGAGGCTGCCGTGAACGAGATCACCGACCATGACAGGCAACACGGGAACGCGCAACGCCAAGGCCGGCCGCTGGCATGCCTCGCCATGCTATGCGCGACCCTGTTGCTCGCCGCCTGCGCAAGCTCGCCAGGCATGCACTTCGACCCCAAGGCACCCATCGGCGCGGTCGGGCCCGATGCCATGCCCAACATCACGCCGATCACGCTGGAGGTGGTGCGCAGCCAGCGCACCATGGCGCAGCGCGAGGTCGAGAAGCTGGACGAACTCTATGGCAAGCCGCAGCCCTATCTCATCGGCCCGGGCGATATCGTCTCGGTGGTGGTGTGGGATCACCCGGAACTGGTCTTCCCCAACCAGACCTACAGCATCGGCGCCGCATATGAAATCCCCGCGGTGGGCGGCGGCTCCAATGTGCCCGGCTATGTGGTGAGCGCGCAGGGCGATATCCAGTTTCCCTACGCTGGCGTGATGAAGGTCGCGGGCAGGACCGCGAACGACGTGCGCGACCAGATCGCGAAGGTGCTCTCGCGCGTGGTGCGCGATCCCCAGATGACGGTGCGCGTGCTCGCCTTTCGCAGCCAGCGCATCTATGTGGATGGCGAAGTGCGCACGCCTGGCATGCAACCGATCGACGACGCGCCGATGACGCTGATCGAGGCGCTTAACCGCGCGGGCGGCGTGCTCAACCTGACGGGCGACAATAGCCGCATCCGCATCACGCGCGGCGAGCGCAGCTGGCACGTCAACATCCCGGCACTGCTCGCGCGCGGCATCGACCCCTCGCGCATCATGCTCAAGAACGGCGACATCGTGCGCGTGGAACAGCGCGAGGACAGCAAGATCTTCGTCACCGGCGAGGTGGTGCGCCCCACCACCTTGCTGATGCGCAATGGCCGCATGACGCTTAACGAGGCTATTGGCGACGCTGGCGGCGTGAACCCGAACACCGCCAACGCAGAGCAGATCTTCGTGATCCGCAAGGCGGCGGACGGCGAGCCCAAGGTGTATCACCTGGACGGCACGTCGCCGGTGGCGCTGGCAATCGCCGAAGGCTTCGAGCTCGAGGCAAAAGACGTGGTGTATGTCGACGCGCGCGAACTGGTGCGCTGGAGCCGCGTGGTCAACCTGCTGCTGCCATCGACGAGCGGTGCGTTCAGCGCCGCCAGCGTGGTCAAGTAAGCGGGGCCGCGATGATCCGCTCGATCCTGGTTGTGTGCATCGGCAATACCTGCCGCAGCCCCATGGCACAGGGCCTGCTACGCCACGCGCTGCCCGGCTGCACGGTGAGCTCCGCCGGGCTGGCCCCGCTGGAGGGCGCCGCCGCCGATCCGCATACGGTGCGCCTGCTCGAGGAGGATGGCCTCGATCTCTCAGGGCACCGCGCGCGCACCGTGGACGAAGACATGATCAACGGCGCCGACCTGGTGCTGGTGATGGACACAGAACAAAGAGAAGCGCTTGAGCGCCAGTATCCGCAGGCACGCGGAAAGGTCTACCGCCTTTGCGAGTTCATGCACGCTGACGTGCCCGATCCCTATGGCTGTTCGCAGAATATGTTCAGGATCGTGCTGGGGCTGATCAGGCAAGGGGTCGATTCATGGTCGGTGCGCATTCGCGCCATTGCACGGGATCAATGTCACGGGGAGGTAGCATGAACACGTTCAATCCACACGAGGCATTGCCGGGGGGGCACGTCCAGCGAGAGAAGTCGATCGACCTGACCGGCTATCTCGACGTGCTGATGCGCTACCGCTGGACCTTCATCCTGATCGCAGGCACGGTCTTCACCCTGGGCGCGACCTACGCGTTCTTCACCAAGTCCGTCTACCGTACCGATATCGTGGTGCAGGTGGAGGACACGGGCAGCAGCGCCAATACCAAGCTTGCGGGCAGCGTGGCGCCGGTCTTCGACGTCAAGCCGGCCGCCGCCGCGGAGATCGAGCTGCTGCACTCGCGCATGGTGGTGGGCAAGGCCGTGGAAAGCCTGAAGCTGTTCATCGATGCCAAGCCGAGCTACTTTCCGGTGATCGGCCAGGCGCTGGCACGCTACAACCCTGGCCTGTCGGAACCCGGCCTCTTTGGCTGGGGCGGCTTTGTCTGGGGCGACGAGCGCATTACGGTAGGCCGCCTCGACATGCCGACGCGGCTGGAAGGCACCAGGATGACGGTGACGGCCCTTGACGGCAAACGGTATAGGCTGAACGTCAAGGGCGAGCAGACCATGGCAACGGGCACCGTCGGCCAGCCGCTGCTCGTGCCAACCTCACGCGGCAACGTCGAGATCCTCATTACGGAACTGGAAGGCAACCCTGGCGCCACCTTCAATGTGACGCGGCTGCCTCGGGCCATTGCCATCGCGCAGCTGCAGCAATCCTTGCAGATTGCCGAGCGCGGCAAGTCGAGCGGGGTGATCGGCATCACCCTTGAAGGCCCGGACCCGGACCTCATCGCGGCAACGCTCAACGAGATCGGCAGCGAGTATGTGGACCAGAACGTGCGCCGCAGGGCGGAAGAGGCCGAGAAATCCCTGGCCTTCCTCGACCAGCAGTTGCCGCAGGTCAAGCAGCAGGTGGAAACCGCCGAGACGCGCTATAACGCGCTGCGCAACCAGCGCGGCACGATCGACCTGGGCGAAGAGTCGAAGCTGATCCTCTCGCAGTCCGTGCAGATCCAGACACGCCTGCAGGAGCTGCGCGCGAAACGCCAGGAACTGGTGACACGCTTTACCGGCAACCATCCCAGCATCGGCATCATCGACGAGCAGATCGGCAGCCTGAATGCCGCGCTCGCCGGCGTGACCACGCGTATCCAGAAACTGCCCGAAGTGGAGCAAAACGTGCTGCGCCTGCTGCGCGATGTCAAGGTCAGCACCGAGCTTTACCAGTCGCTGCTCAACGACGCCCAGCAACTCAAGCTGACCAAGGCCAGCAAGGTGGGCACCGCGCGCATGGTCGACCCGGCCGACGTGCCCTTGCAACCCGTGCGGCCCAACCGGTCGCTGCTGGTGATATTCGCGGCCATGCTTGGCACCGTGGGCGCGCTGATCGTCGTGTGCCTGCGCCACATGCTGGACGGCGGTGTCGCCGAGGCCGACGATATCGAGAACCAGACGGGGTTCACGGTGTACTCCACCATCCCGTTCAGCCCGGAACAGTCGCGCCTGGCCACGCAGGGCAACCCGAAGGCCGCGCTGCTGGCATGCCGGATGCCCGACGATCCCGCCATGGAGAGCTTGCGCAGCTTCCGCACCGCCTTGCAGTTCTCGCTGCTTGGCAACCGCCATCCGGTGGTGCTGGTGACGGGCCCGGCGCCGGGTGTCGGAAAGTCCTTCATCTGCGCCAACTTCGCCGCGGTGCTCGCCGCCGGTGGCAAGCGCGTGGTGCTGATCGACGCCGACCTGCGGCGGGGCAACCTGAACCGGCGCTTCGACACCGACCGTGGCCCCGGCCTGACCGAGCTGCTGCAGGGCGCGCCGGTGGAGCCCGCCGTGCGCAGGCAGGTTGTGCCCGGGCTGGATTTCATTCCCACCGGGACGCTGCCCGAGCATCCCGCGGACCTGCTGCTGAGTCCCGCGATGGACGCGCTGCTCAATGCGCTAAAGGCGAACTACGACATCGTGCTGATCGACACGCCGCCAGTGCTGGCCGCCTCGGATACCGGCATCCTCGCCACCAAGGCGGATGCGGTCTTCATGGTGGCCCGTGCGGACTCGACTACCGTGGATGAACTGGAAGCCGCGGGCAGGGCGATCAGGCAGGTGGGCGGGGAAGTGAAAGGAGTGCTGTTCAACGGGTTGAATGTGCAAGGGCGATGGTATCGGGCGCATTACAACTTCGGCAAGTACCGGTATCTGAACTATCGGTACCAGGACGTGGATACGGTGCAAAGCCGGTAGGGCTGCCGCGCGCAGCGCGCAATCGAAGGCGCCGGGATTTCCGGCGCCTTTTTGTCGTGCGCGGCCGGCTTGCCGCCCGTGCTCAGGCGCTCGCGGTGCCTGACACCGCATCCGCCAGCGCGCCGGCCCCGTCGTCGCTCGCCTCGCTCACCTCGACCGGCTCGCCACGCGCCAGCTGCACCTCGATGTAACGCACCAGATGCGCGCCCAGCGCGGCGCGGCTGTCGGCAAGAAACAGCGAATGATCGAACGTTGGCAGGGTGCGTACGCGGATGTTGCCCAGGCCCTGCAGCGCTTCGAGGTTGCTGCCAAAGCGGTCCTTGGCTTCTTCCAGCCCGATATCGCTCATGCCGTAGAGGAAATCCGTCTGCACGCCGCGCCGGTCGAGCTCCCGCATGGCGGCCCGCGCGAAGCCGGTCACGGTGGTGGTGTCGTCGCCGCCGCGCCAGCGCGCCACGGCGGCTGCGCCGCGCTGCACCACGCGCCGCGTGCACCGGCGGACGAAGCCGGACAGGATCGGCCAGACCTTGACCTGGCCGCGCCACAGCCGCTGCCAGTTCTGCGCGCGGCGCACAGCCGCCACGTAACCCCGCATGGACTGCACCCGTTCGTTCACGGCAGCGGTATCGGCATCGTCCCAGCGGAATTTCGCCAGGTTGGCCAGAACCAGGCCGTTGACCGCCGGATTGCGCAACGCCACGTGCAGGCTGATGAACGCGCCCGAGCAAACCCCGGACATGACGATGCGCTTGTACCCCTGCGCGCGCAGCCAGTCGACGGCGGCGCTGGCATCGTCGCAGGCGCTCTGCGCGTAGACCGCGGGAATGCTCATCTGGCGTGCCGGGGCCGGACTATCGCCCAGCGTGGAGAGATCCAGGCGCAATGCAGTTACGCCGTGCCGGGCCAATTCGCGCGACAAGCTCACAAAGACCCGCCCGTCGCCCACATGGTGGTTGCCGCCGGTATTGGGGAAGAGCACCGCGACATCGCTCGCGCCGCGCCGCGCGGGATGGCAAAGGATGCCGAACTGGCGGCCGCGGTCCAGCCATACCCGTTGCTCGCGCACGCCGTCGACCTCGCATTCCAGCGCGGGGCTATCGTTGCCTGGCGCAGGCAGGCCGCGGCGCCCGGCGGCAACGGCCGGGCGCACCCAGGTCAGCACCTCTTGCCAGGCGCTCTCGGGCACCTGCGCGTACTCGGCGGCTTGCATCATGCCGGGATACTCGCCAAAGGTGCCCAGCGTGACCTCTGCCCCCGATCCGCGATAAAGCGTACCCATTTCTGCGACGGGGGATGTGGCCCCCGGCCAGGCGTCCAGCAGCAGCACGCGCGGCGCGGGGCAGCCCCTGCGGCGGGCCAGGCGCAAGCCTTCGAGCGTTGTTACTGTGTCGGGCTGGAAGCGGTAGGCCAGCACTTCGAGCGATCCGTCGGTGGGCGGCGTGAGCTCGATGTCCGGGATAACGTTGTTGACCCAACTGGTGTGCAACGCGCGCAGCTCGCGCAGATAGGCGCGCCCGCTCACCACCGGCGCCAGCAGCACCAGGCCGGCCACGACATCGGGCTCGCGCGCGGCCAGCGCCTCGGCGGCGAGCACGGCCAGCGTGGCCCCCAGGCGCAGGCCGCACAGCACGACCCGGCTCACTCCGGCCTGCTCGCGCAGCGCGGCTACCGCGCCCAGGATGCCGTGCACGCACCAGGCGATATGCTCGCCGTCGGCGTCGGTGCCGGCGGAGTCACCGGTGCCGGGATAGTCGAAGCGCAGCACCGGCAAGCCCGCGGCGGCGAGGTCTGCGGCCAGGTGGCGAAACGCACGGTGCGACCACATCGCCTCGTGGCCGTGCGGGTTGCACAGCACCACGCCCGTGGTGCCTGCAGCCTCGTGCAGCCAGCCGGCACAGCCTTCGAACAAGACCGGTTTCATGACCTCTCCCAAGGAAAAACGGGGCGCTGGCCCCAGGCATTGGCGCACGCAGAAACGGGTACGCTTTGCCTTCTGTTGTTGGTTGTACGTGCCCTTGCGCCATGCCCGCCGGCGGCTCCCGGCCTGGCACAACCCATCAAGATCCGTGTCGCGGCCCGCCCAACGGCCCCGATTGGCCACCACAGGCTGCGGTGTTCACGACAACGCGCAACGTGCAGGGCACGTTGCGCGCTGGTTGCGAGGCGGCGTTTCACAAGGTCCTGCCGCACGCAGAAACGGGTACGCTCATGGAGGTTTCCCTGGCGTCCCCGGATATCAGGAGGCCGGCATGGAGCCCTGGCCCGCCTGCTGCTCTGCCGGGCCGGGCCGGGCCGGGCGCGACTCCAGTGCCAGCGCTTCGGGCTGCGCGGCCGGCAGCGGCAGCCCCAGGTACGGGCTCATTGCGGCGAAGTCCGCGCGGGTGCTGCGCCGGGGCGTGACACCATTGAGCATGCCGCCAGCCAGCCGCGCCCCGGCGCGAGCCAGGCGCTTTAGCGTCTCATCCACTTGCGCGGCGGGCGTAACATCGGCGCGCACCACCAGCAGCGTCGAGCCGGCCAGGTTGGCGACCAGGGTGGCATCGGCCACGGCCAGCACCGGCGGCGTGTCGATGATGATCAGGTCGAAACGGGCCTTGCAGGCCTGCAGCGTCTCGGCCAGCGCCGGCATCATCAGCAGCTCGGAGGGATTGGGCGGCATGGATCCGGCGGTGATCACCGAGAGCCCCGACACCACGGTGGGCCGCACCACGGCCGCGAGTTCGGCCTGGCCCGCGAGCAGTTCGGCCAGCCCCGGCTCGGCGGCCTGGTCGAACCAGTTGGCGACCTTGCCGCGGCGCAGGTCGGCGTCGATCAGCAGCACGCGCTGGCCAGCCTCGGCAAACAGCACGGCCAGGTTAACGGAGGCAAAGGTCTTGCCGGTGCCCGGCGCCGGGCTGGTCACGGCCAGCACCGCATCGGGCGCGTTGCGCACGGCGAAATGCAGGGCCGCGCGCACGCTGCGCAGGCCCTCCACCGCGAGCGCATGCGGCGAACGCCGTGCCAGCAGGAAGCGGTCATGCAGCCCGCACCGCACCAGCCGCTCTGCGTCGCCGGTGGAGAACCCGCCGGGTTCGGCCAATGCGCTGCCAGGCGCCGGCGCGTACAGGCGCGGGCTGGGTTGGGCGGCGAAGCCCATCATCATGCCCAGGCGGCGATGCACCTCGGACTGGTGCTCAAGTTCGGTCTGCTCGCTGCTGAACGCGATCTCGCCGAGCATGGGCATGCCCAGCCGCGCCTCGGCGTCAGCGGCATCCGCCACCGAGGGCCTGTAGCGCTGCCGCGCGGCCACGCCGGCCAGCCCGAGGCACAGCCCAAGCAGCGCGCCGCCGCCGGTCAGCGGCCACGGGCCAACGCCGTCGGGCCGGGCGGGCGGAAGCGCCGCATCGACAATGCGCATGTTGTTGGAGCGATCCGACTGCACCAGCGAGAGCTGCTGCGCCCGGTTGCGCAACGTCATGTACATGTCCTCGGCCACCTTCACGTCACGCGTCAGCGCCACGGACTCGCGCTCCGTCTCCGACAGGTTCTGCATGCGCGAATCCATGTCGCGGCGCACCTTGCTGAGCTCCTGGATCTGGGTGTCGACCGTGCGCACTTCATTGCTGTCGGTGGTAAAGCGTTGCAGCAGGCGGGTACGCTCCAGCCGCAGCGCGGCGATCTGGCGCTGGTAGTCCATGCTGCCGTTCAGGTATGACTGTGCGTCCTGGGTCGGCGCCATGGTGCCGCTACGGGTGCGGTAGCGCGTGAGCGCGGCCTCCGCGCGCTCCAGCTCGCCCTGCACGCGCGGCAGTTCGCCGGTGACGAAGGCAAGGCTGCCGGCCGCGTCATCGCGGCGCTGGGTGGTCTGGCTGTCGATATACGCTTGCGCCACGCCATTGACCAGCGCGGCGGCCAGCTTGCGGTCGGGGTAGCGCCAGGAGATGCGCACCGTGCCGGCGTCGCGCGTGTGTTCGTCCACCACCAGCTCGCGCGAGATGGCATCCACGGTGGAAAGCGGATCATGGCGGATCAGTGCGAAGCGCGTGCCCGGCAGGGCATCGAGCTTGGCCACCTGCAGCTCCACATCGTTGCCCGCGGCCGGCTCGCCCACCACACCGTCGAACAGCAGCGCATTGCCGGCATACAGGCGATAGTGGCCCTGCGGCTGGGCCTCCAGCATCAGCGGCACGTTAAGCAGGCGCTCGGGCACCGCCAGGCTGTCGATCTGGATGCGCTCGCCGCCCCAGGCATAGCCCAGGCCCGCCGGCCAAGGCGCCACGGCCTGCCCGGGCTCGGCAAAACGCGCCACCAGCGCACCCACCAGCGGCGCGCGCAACGGCGTCGCCGAGACGTCCAGGTGCAGCCGCTCCACCACGGGCCCGACCACCGCGCGGCTGGTCAGCATGCCAGCGTCGAATGGAGCGGCGGGGCCGGCCTGCACCCCGCCGCGCCCACCGGCATTCTGGCCCGCGTCGCGTGGCTCTACCTGCACCAGCGCCTCGACGCGATAGTGCTGCGGCATGGACAACGCAACCAGCGCACCGATGGCGCCACCGGCGAGCGTCAGCGCAACGATCCAGCCAAGGTGATCGACAAGTGCGCGCGAGCCGCGCGCTCGCGGCTGCGCCGGCTCATTTGCAGCCGGCGACGCACCGGCGAAGGACAACCTGTTCACGGCAATCTCCCTGACCCAACCCCGCTCCCGCCTCAAGCACTGGCAAGCGCCGGCAGCAAACGATCGAACTCGCGCTTGACGAGCTTGTAGCATTCACAGGAATGCGCCTCCAGCCCATGCCGGTCGAGCACCGTGATGTGCCCGCGGCTATGCTGGATCAGTCCCAGGTCCTCCAGCTTTCCGGCGGCTTCCGTCACCCCTTCGCGGCGCACGCCCAGCATGTTGGCGATAACCTGCTGGGTGATCACCAGCTCGTTGGACGCCATGCGATCGAGGGCCAGCAGCAGCCAGCGGCAAAGTTGCTTGTTGAGCGAGTGGTGACGATTGCACACGGCGGTCTGCGCGATCTGGGTGAGCACGGCCTGCACATAGAGCAAGGTGACGCGCTGGATGGCCGGAGAGTGCGTGAATTCCTGCTTGAGCGTGGCGGCCGAGAGGCGGTAGGCAAAGCCCGGCGTGCGTACCTCGACGCGGCAGGGCATGGTGTCGCCACCGGTCAGCACCGGAATGCCGACGAGGCCTTCATTGCCGATGGCAGCGATCTCGACGGTGGCGCCATCCTCCAGCAGCGACAGCATCGAGACGATGGCCGTCGTGGGGAAATAGACATGATGGATGCGCTGGCCGGAATCGGTGAGCAACTGTCCGGCGCGCATGCGTACCAGCTCGAGATGCGACGACAGTGATTCCCAATCCTTGCGCGGCAAGGCGCCAAGCACATGATTGACGTGCAGATCCGAACGCTGACTGATCATTTCTCTCTCCCCGTGACCAGCCGTACGAACACCTCGACCGAAGCCGGCCCACCGTGATCCGGAGGACCCGCGCCGACCACCTTTTCTTTGACCCTGGTTCGCACGGCATTTGTGCTTGTATTAAGTGCCATATGTGGCCCTGCCAACAGTAGCCGCACGGCTGAAACCTGATCATCCTTCGGTAGGTGTGAGAGCGCCGCCGGGCCGCTTCGCCGGTGCGCGGCAATGACGGCCAGGCGGCGCTTCGCGCCGCCATCGCCTAGCGCTTTTCCGCCTCTTCAGGCGCCTGGCGCGCTGTAGGCAATCGCGCGGCGCGCATTGAGGGCATGGACCTCCCCCATCGGGATGGGATCTGCCTGCGCAAGGCCTAGACCCTGCGCGCCTTCACGGCCTCCACCTTTCGGGCCGTTATCGGGTAAGAGCTTCACGCGCCGCTGGCTGCCGGGCGCGAGATGGAACCAGTCGTGTTCGGCGCGAAAGGCGATATCGTCGATGTGCACCCAGCGCGCAAAGCGCCGGGTCGACACCGTGAGCCACCAGTCGCCGTCCTCGCGCGCCACGCCGACCGTCAGCTCCGGCGGCTCGAGCGCGGCCGCGCTGCGATCGGGCAGGTAGCAGGCCTGGCTCAGCAGGGCGCCGTCGCAGGGATCGAGCAGCGCGGCGCGCACCACGTCATGCAGGCGCGGTCCGAAGCGATAGGCGTATGTGAAATCGAAAAAGGCCCCTGCCAGCGCGGCGCCGCTGATGCGCCGCGTGGAGCGCGGGGCCAGGCACAGATCGCGCGCGACATCGAGCAACACGGTCTCGCCGTCACGCCAGCATTGCAGCTGCAGGCGCACATTGCGCGGCGCGGCGCTCTCATTGATCAGGTGCAGGTGAATGCCATTGAGGCCTTCGTCGGTGATCAGCACCTGTAGCGGCTGCCACACCTGGCGCAAGGCATGCCAGGCCGACTTGGGCCGGGCCAGCGCATCGACAATGCCCCAGCCCGCGCCGGGCAGCAGGTCCTGCAGTTGCCACACCAGGCCACCCGAGCAGGTCGAGCCCGCTCGCCGCCATTCGCTGAAGACGTCGGTCATCAGCTCCGCCACCACGGCGCGGGACAATGCCAGGTAGCGTGCCGTGTCCTCGTAGCGCAGGCGCGGCGGGTCCACCTTGAACAATTCGCGCAGATAGAAGTCGCGCACGTCTTCGAAGTCCCAGCCGCTGCCGGCGTCGCGCGGCACACGGGCCTTCCAGCGCGGATCATGCACGGGCGGCACCGCGAGCGCGTCCGCCATGGTCCGCGCGCATGGCACGTTGGAAAACGCCAGGCACTCCGAGGTAAACCGCACATTGGCGCGGCGCGCGTCGTCAAGCGGGCGCTGGTAGGCGCCCACGCCGTAGTAGTGCGTCACGCCGCTGTCGGCCTGGAAGGGCCATGCGCCGCCGCACGGCGAGTTGCGCACATACACCGCGTCGGGATGCCAGGCCGCAATGCACGCCGGAATGATCTCGTCGAACAAAGGCTGGCGCCAGGTGGCCGCGGGCGTGCCCATCATCGCGGCCTGCTGCTCGACTTCGCTGCCGCCGCACAGCACCGCCACACTGGGATGGTGGCGATGCGCCGCCAGCCACTCGCTGACCTCGCGCTTGGCCTGCGCCATCAGCGGGCGCGCGGCCTCGGCGCTGGCCGAGTAATCGAAGTTCGCAAACATGAAATCCTGCCAGACCAGCAGGCCAAGCGCATCGCACGCGTCGAAGAAGGCTTCTCCCTGGTAGCAGGTGACGCCGCTCACACGCACCATGTTCATGCCCGCGCCGTGCGCCAGCACTAGCCACTTCTGTATTTCGTCGGGAGCGTCGGCGTGGCTGGCAAGGTCGTGGCTGGTCCAGCAGGCCCCGCGGCAAAAGATACGCTCGCCGTTGACGCGCAGCGCAAACCCCTGGGCGTCCTCTTCTCGGTCCGCCAGGCCGTCGGTGCTGCCCTGGACGGTTCGGTCGAGCTCGATGCGGCGAAAGCCGACCTGCCCGCACGCGATGCGCTCTTCGCCCAGCCGCAGATGCACCGCATAGCGCTCGGGCGCGCCGTGCGTGTGCGGCCACCACAAGCGCGGCTCGGCCACGGACAGCTCGCCCTCGTAGACGATGCCGCCGGTGCCGGCGTCCACTGCCTTCATGGGTGCCTCACGGCCATCGGCGCACAGCATGATCGTCGTCGCCGACGGCAGTGCTGCCACGTCACGCAGACGCAGCCGGATGACGCCACCCTGCGCAGCATCGCCGGCCAGGCTTGCCTGCAGGTCCAGGCGCGCCGTCAGCAGCGGGCTCGCGTCAGTGGCAAGGGGCAGCAGGTCGATGCCGCGCCAGGGCCCGATCGTGTGCACGCTTGGGCACCAGCCGGGCATATGGCCAAGCAGCGTGGTGCGGACCAGGCGCAATGTGGGCGGCGTGATCATGCGCGGCTTCCAGCGCACCGGCCCGCGCTGCGTGCGCAGCCAGCGGTGCAGCGAGCGAAAGCACAGGCAGAGCACATGCTCGCCATCGAGATGGAGCTCGGCCTCGAACGCCGTAAACATGTTCTGCGCGTCGAGCACGCGCACCTCATCCAGCCAGACCTCGGCCACGGTCGCCAGGCCGTGCAGGCGCAGGCGGTACGCGCCCGCGCCGGACACCGTCACGCGGTACCAGTAGTCGTGATCGTGCAGCGGGCGCGGCGCCGCCGCCTGCCATTGCCCCGCAGCCTGGAGCGCCTGCGCCACGGTCCCGGGCACCTGGGCCGCCATCCACGGGCCGCGCCCGGCCAGCGCCGCGGGCGATGCCACGGCGCCGGCGGGCGTCTCCAGCAAGGCCCAGTCGCCGGCGATCGGCTGCCGGTGCACAGGTCGCCCGGGGACAGGTGTCAAGCCAAGCGGCGCATGCATGGCGGGCGGCCCTCAGTACTCGGCTTCGCCCACGTAGCCCGCCAGCGCCGGCACCGCCGCCTCGTAGGAGGCCTCGAGCTGGTCCAGGCAATCCTGGCAACGATCCACGCGGCGGCTGATGATGGAGCGCACCAGGCGGAACTGCATCACCATGGCCTCGGACGCGAGCTTCTGGCACGCACCCGCTATGCTCTCGGGCATCGGCTGGCCATGCTGCGCCAGCCAGCGCAGGTACTGCCCGAGCAGCTCGAAGTTGGCGCCGAGCTGGCGCAGCACGCTAAAAGCGTAGGGATGGAAGGTCTGCTCGCCACCGGCCATCAGCGCTTCCTGATGCGCGGGAAACGCCGTGCGGAAAGCCGTGATGGGATTCTGACGCGGACGGCGTGCCAGGTGCTTGCGCAGGAGCGCCAGCGAGGCGCGCACCAGCATCGTTCCTTCCAGCGCGGGAAACCGGCGGCGCGCCACCTCGGCGTAGGGGAACAGCAGGTTCACGTCGTCCGCCAGCGCGGGCAGGCGGCGGAACAACCCGGCGTAGTCCTCGCCGGTGGCCACGTGATAGCCCTCGTTGTGGTAGTAACCCACGGACTGCGCCTCGGGCATCATCACATCGATGCCGATGGTGGTCTTGGTATGCTCGCGCCGGTACGACGTAGCCCGGTTGTCCGGCAGGTAAAAGCCATCCACCTCGAGCAGCACCACGTGGCCGCGGCAGGTCTGCCCGGCGACGCGGTCTTCCATCGACTCATACAGCGACAGCTCCTGCACCACCACGCCGTAGAGACGTTCGAGATCGTCCGGCGGGTATTTGAAGAAGGTGAACTGATCGCCCTCGAAATCCTGCGACACGGTGAACCCGAGCGCCGCAACCGGGTCCAGCCCCCAGCCGTGCAGCAGTTCGATCCACAAGTCCACATAGCAGTTGGTCTGCGGCCAGACGGGATTGCCATTGTGCAAGGCGTGCGACACGTGCATGCCGCGCTCCAGGGTTCGCGGGTCAACGAGCATTACAGCCCTCCCAGGGTGGCGCGTACGTCCTTGGGCCACAGCGACAGGTCGAAGCCGTGGTGGCGCAGCAGCGCCAGCGTCAGGCGCTCGATGCCAAATCCCACACAGCCGGTGTGTGCCGGCTCACCGTCGGCGGTGCGCAGCGCCCACACCTGGCCGAAGTGGTCCATGTGGTAGTTGAAGCTCATGCACGCCGTGGGCGGGGCGCCCTCGTTGATCGGGATGAGCAACTCGAACTTGAGCTTCAGCTCGCGCTGGCTGTCCGCCACGATCTTGCCGCCACGCCCGAAGAACGGGTCATTGGCCACCTCCACCTCGTGCGGAAGCTCGAGCATGGTGGCCAGTTGCTGGCCGCGCTCCATCCACAACTGGCGAAAGGCGATGATCTGCCCGGCATTGCCCAGGCGCACATACTCACGCTGGCGGAACATCTGCATGCGCGCCGGATCGATCGAAGGCTCGTGGCGAAAGCAATACGACAGCACGTCCACCACCAGCCCCTGCGGCGGCATCGGGCCGCGCCGCGCCACCGCCGGATAGATCGGATAGCAGGCGGCCGGCGTGAGCACCACGCGGGTCGGCCGCTGCTCGTCGGCCCATTCCTCGCCCGCCTCCATCCGCGCAAGCAGGCGATGATGGTCGCGATCGCTGCCGCAGAAGCTGTGCACGGTGCCGGCTAGCTGCGGAAAGCTCTTCAGGTAGTCGCTAGCCTCGAAATCCTGGCGCGACATGGCGGGCGGAAAGCGCATCACTTCCGCACGCTGGTCGGCGCCGAGCGCGGTGACGGCCACGTTCAGGCCGTCTGCGATGGCCTCGAACACCGCGCTGCGGCCATAGACGCCATCGACCCCGCTTGGGATCAGCAGGCCCGCCTCGATCAAGGCTTGCTGGTAGCGCCGCTGGCCTGCCTGCGGATCGCTGTACGAAGGCGTAGCGGCCGACGCGCCGGCGGCGTCCGCGGGCGCGGAATTGGCGCGATCTTCCACGCTGACGTTGGCATCCATATCGTGCTCCTTAGCTGGAACGCTCGGCCAGCAGCAAGCTAGCGGTGTTGGTCAGGATCCGGTCGTTGTTGATCATCAGCGGCGCGGACCAGAGATCGCGCAGGTGACGCCCGAGGCTGTAAGGCGTGCCTTGCTTGTATCCGGCCATGCCGCAGATCATCATCGCTTGCTGCACCACTTCGATCGCCATCGTGCTCACGCTGGTCTTCAGGCCGTTCATCTCCGCGGCGAGCGAGAACAGCGCCGACACCGAGAGCCCCGCGTGACGCTGGCGCTGGTGCGCCAATGCGAGCTCAAGCCGCCCTTCCATCATCTGCACCATCGCCACCGCATCGGCCACCCGCGTGGCCGATGGCGGCAGCGAGCCCGGGCGCGCACGCGCCTGGCCCTGGAAGAAAGCCTTGGCGCGCTGCACGGCATCGCCGGCGATGCCGGTCCACAAGGCGGCCCACAGGATGTGCGAAACCGGCGTCATGGTGCCGTCCGCGATCTCGCCGAACGCCACCGGCAGGATCTGCTCGCAGGCGCCGCGCGCCTCCAGGCGAAAGCCGTTGCTGCAGGTACCGCGCATGCCAAGCGTGTCCCAGGTGCTGAGGCTCTGCAACGTGAAATCGTCTTTGAGCAGGCACACCATGACCTGGTCCGAGGGCGAGGCATCGGCATGGCGGCGCGCGGTAGCCAGGATGGCGTCGGAATGCGCGCCGTAGGAAATCGTGGGCGCCATCTTGAGCAGATGGAAGCGGTCGTTCTCGACATTGACGGCGCAGCCGCTGTTGCGCAGGGCGCCGCCGATCGCTTCCTCGGAGGTGGCCGAGGCAAGCAGCAATTGCTCCGAGGCAATGCGTTGAAGCAACTGCTCATGCCAGGGATTGCCCGTGCCGTGCTCGACGATGCAGGCCACCTGGATCTGGTGCATGGCGTAGACCATGCCGGCCGAGGAGCAGGCTGCCCCCAGCACGCGGCAGATAGCCGCGACCGTGTCGAGCGACGCGCCCGCACCGCCGTGCGCCGCGGGGACCATGGCGCTGAGCAGCCGGTGCTGGCGGATCGCGGCAAACGCGTCGTGCGGAAACGCTGCGTCACGGTCAACCTGATCGGCGTGCTTGGCCGCTTCGAGCGCGGCAAGCTGCGCCGCCGCCATCAGCTCGGCGGCGGTGGTATGCGCGACCATCGGGCGTGCCAGGTCCACGCTGGCTAGTGGGGGGCTCATGCTGCCTCCTGTTGCTGTCTTAGCTGCTCGGCCGCCGCTGCCAGCGAGTTGACGCTGCGAAAGAGTTGCCGGGTCAGCATGGCGTCCGGGATCTCGATATTGAATGCATTCTCGATTGCCAGCATCACATGGACGGTCGCAAGCGATGACAATCCGGCTTCGTAAAGATCGGCCTGGTCGTCGAGCGCATCTACCGACACGTCGAGCCGCGCCACATCGGCAAGGATTTGTCGAATGGTTGCCTTCATCTCTGGTTCTCCTCGGTGAGGATGGTCGGGTTTCATCATTGGGCCGCAGCTGCTGGCCCGTTTCGGTGCGCTGGCCCACCAACTTCGCATGTGGGTTGGCGGCGCGGGTGTTTGGGGGACGAATTGCTCAGAACGCCTCGCGTCCCGTCCAGCCATGCAGCGCGGTGCGCAAGATAATGTGCAGGTCCAGGCTGAAGGACCAGTTGCGGATGTAGAAGATGTCGAACTCGATGCGCTTGCGCATCTTCTCTACCGTGTCGGTCTGGCCGCGAAAGCCGTTGATCTGCGCCCAGCCCGTGATGCCGGGCTTGACCCGGTGGCGCAGCATGTAGCGATCGATGACCTCCTTGTAGATCTCGTTGTGCTCGATGGCGTGCGGGCGCGGACCCACCACCGACATTTCGCCGCGCAGCACGTTGATGAACTGCGGCAGCTCGTCCAGGCTGGTGCGGCGCAGGAAGGCACCGATGCGCGTGACGCGGGCATCGCCGCGAACGGCCTGGGTTACGCTGCCCGCGTCCTGGTGCTGCACCATGGTGCGGAACTTGTAGACGTGGAACGGCCGGCCATCCATGCCCAGGCGAGTCTGGCGGAACAGGACAGGGCCGGGCGACGAGCGCTTGACCAGCACGGCGATCAGCAGCAGCAGCGGCGACAGCCCGACCAGCGCCGCCAGCGCGAAAGCGCGGTCGAAGCTGCCCTTGAGCAAACCCGTGATGCCCGACTGCGGCGGGCTGTTCAGGTCGATGACCGGCAGGCCGAGGAAGTCGCTGAAGCGATGGCCGAGCAGTTCGACCGACATGATGTCGGGCACCCAGCGGATGTCGATCAGGTCGTTGCGGAAATGGGACACCACGTCATAGAGATCGCGGCACGCAGCCATCGGCAGCGTCAGCCAGATTTCGCGCACGCCGTTGTTGCGCACAAACGTGCAGACCTGCTGCAGCGAATCCAGCCGCGTTACGCCCGCGGGCACCGGCTGCTCGGTGCCTTCGTCGTAGATGCCGGCCACGTCGTAGCCCGCGCCGCGATTGTTCCGTACGCGCTGGTACATCTCGTGGCCGAGCGATCCGTAGCCCAGGATCACCACGCGCTTGGCGTTGATGCCGTGCTCGCGCACGCTGCCGAGCATGCCGTAGAGCACCACCCGGGAGGCCAGCAGCATGACGGCCACGCTCAGGACCCAACCCATCGACCAAAGCCGGGACAGCGCGGCCGACTGGTGCATCAGGTACGCAGTGACCAAGCCGAGCATGCACACCGCGCCCCAGGCCGCGAGCGTGCGCACCGCCAACGCGGCGCGGCTGCGGCCCCGCCAGGAGTTGTACAGGCCACAGGCAGGGAACACCAGCAAGGTGCTGACCGAACACAACACGGTGATGAAGCCATGGACGGGGGCGGCGCTACGCAGGCCTTGGGGGAACAGCAGCTCGCCAACCACCGCGCCGCAGGCGGCAACGATAGCCGCATCGGCGAAGCGATACAGGATTTGCAGGGCGGCCTGCCTCTCGGCAACGAATGCGCGGACCGTCGACATGATTTGCCTCCATCCGGCGAGCCGGACTTGTTATGCAGATCATGGTTGCGCCGCGGCAGCGGTACCGTCTGTTTGCTTGCGCACACACGCGCACGGGGCACTTGCTGGCGGGCCGGGCCTCCCGGCTCAGCGCAGCGAGGCGGGCGGCAGGCAGGCCAGCACCGCGGATCCCTCGCGCTGCCCGGCCCATTCGCGCCATTGCCCGCGCTGGAACGGCTTGTCGCGCCCGGCCAGCCGGGCGGCAAGGATTTCGAGCCAGTGATGCGTGGGCGCGGCGACACCAACCGCCGGCACGCCCAGCATCAGGACGACCACCAGCGCGGCTGCCAGGGCCGGCGCGGAGCGCGCCGGCCGCCGGCCCCGGAAGATGAAGCTCAGGCTGACGGCAAATCCGAGCGCAAGCCCGCCCAGCACTTCCGAGCCTGAATGCGCCTGCAGCTTCAGCCGCGAGACGCCCACCAGCAACGCTAGCAGCAGGCCGATCCCGCCGGCGCCAACGGCTAGACGAGGATGGCGGGCCGACACGATCAGGTAGAGCAGCACCGGCAATACCGACGCCGACATCATGCTATGCCCGGAAAACCCCGTGAAGTTAAGCGCCGCGCAGCCAATGCCCCAGCCCATGAAGGCCAGCTTGGAGGCCAGCACCACCGCGGCGGTCACACCGAAACCCAGCACCCACCGGCGTGCGCTGGCAACGGCGCCGGCATGGAACAGCCATGCGGCGATCAACACCGCGCAGGGCAGCAGCAGCGAGGTTTCGCCGAAGCGGGAGATGAGATGCCAGGCAATCATGGTGGCTGTTTGGGGATCGAGCACGCGAGCAAAGTAACACAGTTGCGTAACGGACTTGCCAGCAGGCAAGCCTGCTGCGCAGGCTTTCGGGTCGGCCTCAACCCAGCCAGAAGCATGAGGCGGCCACGGTGCCACCCGCGGGCCATGCGGCAATACGAAGCATGCGCTGGGCTGGCGGGTTTCCGTGGGAACTGGCGGGCCAGCCCTTCAGCCATGTGGCAGATGCATCTTCTGGTCGATACAGCTACCGCCGGTGTTTGGCTATCGTCGGAGAGTGGCCCGCCGAGCGGAATCGAGCCGGCCACTTTAGAGTCCGCATGGTCCCCCGGTCGGCGGACTCTTTTTTTTGTGCGGTTTTTTGTGCGGCCCCCTCGGATCTCGGCAATTTCGCGGGCAGCCACCGCCGGCGGCAAAAGAAACAGGCCACGGTTTGCCGCCTCTGCGGGCTGGCTCGACCGTAGCCATCAAGATCCGGCGCAGCAGGTGCTGCGACCGAAACACGCGTGCGCGCATCCATGCCGGCATGCGCACCGGAAAAAGCTCCGGTCCCCCGAACACGCGCTCGTCGTCGCCCCCTCTTGCCTTACTCTCTCTATCTTGCGGCGGATGAACAGCCGATTGCATCCCGCGCTGCTACCGGGATACCCCAAATAGCGGCCGCGGCCTAGCCGGCCGCCGGCTCATGCACGTGCTCCAGCGCCGGTTCGCTCGCCACCACCACGCAGTACTCGTGGCGCGCGAGCAGTCCGGCCCACACGGATGCCATCTGCCTGCGTGCTTCCTGCTCACCGGCAAAGGTAGCTGCCGCGATCGCGGCGGCCTCGCAGGCGTAGCGCCTGCCATGCAACTCTCCGCGATACAGCAGCGGTTCATCGCGCCCGGTAGTCAACCTGATTTCGTAGCAGCACGCCCACTTGCCCCGGCCCTCCGGCACGGCAAAGCCGCGCACGACCAGGATATCCAGCCCGTTTTCCATACGACCCCCTGTGCATCGCGCGGCGGCCGGCTTGACATTGAACGTCCCGGCTTCGTTATCCGCGCACTTTCAGCATAGGCAGCCGCACCGGCGCGCGCATCATCCCCTTGCCGTAGACCCACCTGAACCGATGGGGGAGGGCGGTGGCATGGCAAAAGCCCGGCGCGGAAAACACTGGCCCCCTGCGCGCACCAGCGCCACCGCAGCCCGCGTTTGCTCGGGCGAGGCTGGCACCGGCAGGCAGCCGCTAGCGCCAAGGCCAGCGGCGTAGCGCGCGAACTCGGGGTCGGGGGACTCGCACATGACCAGCCAGCGCCGGGGCGCCAGGCGGGAGTGCAGTGCATCGAGCAGGCGGAAAGAATCGGTATCGGTGCCGCTGCAGTCAAGCAGCGCGAAATCGATGGGACCCGGGGGTAATTCGGCCGAGGTTGCCTCCAGCAGCCATTCGGGGGTCTGCGATAGCACGGGGGCGAGCGCGGCAAGCTCGCGCAGGTGACGCAGCACACCCCGGCGCAGCATCATGTTGTGGGCAAGCAGGAGCGTTGTCATCGGCTGTGGGCGACAGCGGGTTGCGTTGGTTGCGTTGGCTGCGCGGGTTTCGCTAAGCCAGCGAGTGCCAGGCCAAGCTTCCCGCAAGAGCCACGTGTTTGTTGATCAGGGTAGCAAGTACAGCACTACGCCGCCTCGTGCATTCGGATGAGGCGGCGTGTTGCGGAAGATGGAGTCGCTGGTGCTCTGGGCCGCCGGGCGCCACTTCGCGCGCCCGGCGGGACTAACAATCAGGCCGCCTGGCAGACACCGGCCAGCTCGACCGGCGACAGCCCCGCGCCGCCAACCGGCACGGCGGCGGTTGCCGGGCCCGGCCAGCTCAACTTAGCGCCACGCTGCAACGCTACGTAGACTGCCTCGCCCTTGTTGCGCACGTGCAGCCGCTGGTAAAGGGTGCAGGCATGGGTCTTGGCGGTAGCCACCGAGATGTTCAGCAGGCGGCTAACGGTCTTGATCGGATAGCCGCGCGCCAGCAGCGCCAGCACCTCGTACTGGCGCTCGGTAATATTAAGCAGGTGCGATCCGGCCGAAGGCGTTTCCGGCTCGGGGGCGGCGTCGCCCGGCAAGTGCTGTGCCGCATGGGCGGCAGCGCCATGTTCGCCATCTGCCTGGGTCGGTCCGGCGTGCAGATGCAGCGTGGCCGGCGACGGCCTGGCCGGGATCGAGGGCCACGGCACAGGACTCGCGTCGGCGCGCGCTGCCTGGGCCCGGGCGGGAAAGCACTCGCCATCCGCAAGGACAAGGCGGATCGCCGCATCCAGCATGTCTGCGCTGCAGGCCTTGGACAACAGGCCGCGCACGCTGTCGGGCATGGTGGCGCCGTTCTGCGGCGACAAGATCTGCTCGGATAGCACCAGAACCCGCTTCGGCATCAGTGTCTGGCAGGCCTGGTCCAGTTCCTGCCAGCTCAACGCCGGGTCCGCCGACAATCCATAGATCATCAGGTCGGCATGGCAGAGCCACTCGGCAGGATAAGGCAGTGTGCCTGGATCGATATCGACAAGGTCGCCGTGGAGGCCGGCCTGGGTCAACAAATGGCGCAGACCCAGGCGCAGGAGGGGATGAGGCTCGATCAAGAGGATTGTGGCCATGGCCGCTCTCTTTTTTTGTTACGGCATGGCGAGCCCCGCGACAACCCGCACATGCTAACGGAAATGCCCACTATGCTGCGGTTGCATTTCCATACGATCCGTTTCGTCTCCAGGCCGTGGCAGCGTACCCGTCCAGGTCCGGCTGCCCGACTGACCATCCCGTGGAGTCGCTTTCGAATCGCCCCGTTTGCGCTTTTTTACGCTGTAGATGTTTCTTAACTCAGAGTTTAAAAAATCTAACTCTGGGTCTCAGGATATGCACTGGCGGGGGTGAATGCAAGTCAGGGTTACACCCGGCAAAGCCTGTCGTGCAATACCAACGGCGCTGGGCGAAGCGTCCGGATCGGGCTGCCCCGGGCGGCTTACAGAGGAAAGCAGGAGGAAAACGGGGCATTTCGCCGGTATAATTATCGGCATTGAACTTCACTATGCATTTATACCCGGATGCATTTAGCGATTGAATAAGTGCCTTATGAATCAAGATCTTAGCGACCAAATCGAGCGTTGTCATGCAACCCGGTAAGGCCCCTAACCTGAGCCTCACCCGCAGCGAGTTTGCCGCTGTGCGGGCCTACGTGCAGGGCATGCCGGCTGCCATGGTAGCCGGGCGCTATCTCAGTGATGACAGCGACGACGACGACGCAGGTGGCGAATCCGCCTTGCGGGTGCTGCTCGGGCTGCGCGACCGCATGGTGCAGTTGGCGCACCTGCATAGCCGGCAGGATCTGGCTGAACTGCTGGAAGGTGGTCCCGGCCGCTCCAACCGGGGCATGGATCGCCGGGTCGAAGCCCTGGCCGAGCTGGAACGGCTCGGTACCGCCCAGCCCCGAGCCGATCATGGCATCGAGCTCTGGTTTTCCCCCGCCCTGGCGAGACGCTTGCGGGCACAAAAGATATCTAATCTGCATATTTTAGTGGACCTTGCCAACCGCCACGGCAATGCGTGGTGGCGCTCGGTACCGCGCATCGGCGCCCTTGCCGGGGCGGCGATCAACCGGTGGCTGGCCGAACATCGCGATGTCGTCCGAGATGCGCGGGGGGAGCCTTTGCTGCGGGAGCACGTTTTCGCGCGGGGC
Source organism: Cupriavidus sp. UME77 (assembly GCF_014170355.1). Taxonomy (NCBI): domain Bacteria; kingdom Pseudomonadati; phylum Pseudomonadota; class Betaproteobacteria; order Burkholderiales; family Burkholderiaceae; genus Cupriavidus; species Cupriavidus sp. UME77. The sequence goes on along the minus strand of NZ_LZZU01000055.1, from coordinate 70,855 downwards.
CGCCTGGTCGAAGCCACGCTTGGCCCGCGCTTGCACCAGCTGGTGCCGTTTGAGCTGATGCGCGAAGAAGAATCGGGTACGGTAACCGCGACTTCGCTTAATAGTGATGCAAAAGGCGCTTTTGTTAGCGATCTTGCCGCCGTTCGGGCTTGGCTCGCAGCGAATCGGGCGCAGCAAAGTACCTGGTTAGCCTACCGCAAGGAGGCCGAGCGGCTTTTGCTTTGGACGGCAACGGAGCGGCGCAAGCCGCTGGCCATGCTGGATCGGCAGGATCGCGAGGACTATTTCGCGTTCCTTCGTCATCCCGCCCCCGTACGATTGTGGGTCGGGCCGCGTGCACCAAGGGAGTCGGTGGCATGGCGGCCATTCACCGGACCGTTGTCGGAGAGCAGCGTGCTCCATGCCTCGCGCATCCTGGGCGCGCTGTTTGAATGGCTGCAAGGCCAGGGACATATTGCGGAGCATGTCTGGCAGCCCGAGAGCCAGTCGAAGAGGGCGGCGTTGCGCATGGCTGTGCCAGTGGCCACTGGGAGCACCCTCGAACCCGAATCGCTGGCCAGATTCCTTGACTGGCTAGCTGCCCAGGGCCGGGATCCGGAAGGCATTCGGTATCGCGCCGCCGAGGCCGCAGTCCGCTTGTTGCAGGAACAGCCGATCGGATTTGCAAGCCTGGCGACGTTCACGCGCGACAAGCTCGGCGTGCACGAAGAAGTTGGTACGCATGAAGAAGTTGGTACGCCCGGTGCCGGGGATGGACACCGCAAGGACGAGGGTCTTAGCGAAGCCGCTCGCGGCTCACTGGAGCGTCACTGGCAAGACCGCGGGCTGGATTGGGGTAGCCTGGCCGGCCAGCCGATCGTGCTCGTCGGCCCACCCCGGCTTCCGCCTACCGGTCGTGCCCGGCGTAAGGCTGAGAAGTCGCCGGGCTCGGGCTACTCGGTAAGGGGATTGCATGCCTTGCTGAGCCAGGTGATCGAGCGGTATCGGGAAGCCGAAGATGCCGAGTTTGCGGCTCGCTCGCCGCGCGACCTGGCGGGGCGAAGAACCCGGGTGAAGCGCAATGGGGCGGGAGGCGAGGCCCCTGAGCAATCCGGGGCCGGCACGGCGGATGATGTTCATGTCGTTGCGGCCCCGGAGTGACCGGGCGGGGTGGGTGATCGCTGCCCTCCCCTCTCGACTATGGACTATGACTATGCAGGCTGTCAGCTAGCGGTCTTTTCCAGGCCGAAGCGCGCCTTGAGGGTTTCGACCAGCGCTTCGCGCGCGCCTCGGTCGTTCACTTGCACATCCAGCACCACGCGCCCGGAATCCCACTCCTTGATCGTGCCCAGCAACTGCCCAGCGTCGCTGCGGATCTTGTACTGGCGGCTGATCTCCTTGATCTTGCGTGCCTTGCCTTCCTGCGCGTGCTTGCGAATCGCCTCGACCTCACGGCTGGACAGGCCCTCCGCCATGATGCGCGTGGCCAAGTCCCGTGTGCGGTCCTCTCCAACAATCTTGCAATAGAGCGTCAGCTCATAGCCGGTGGCAATCCCGATTGCGCTGGGACGCTCGCGCATGACGCCCAGGACCGACTCGGGCAGTCTGAGCAGCGCCAGTGTCTTGTTAACCGTGCCGGCTGACATGCCTGTCAGTTCGCAGATGTCTTCCTCTTTCTGGACCTTGCCTTCGTCCAGCAGTTGCCGCCAGGCAATCGCGTTGTCCAGCGCCGACTGGTCCGAGCGTTGCTCATTGAGCAGGAACGACAGCCGGTAGAAATCCAGGTCATTCAGGTTGCTCTCGATGAAGCACTCCATCTCGAGCTTGCCCGCGGAGGCTAGCGCCCGCTTGCGGTAGTGGCCATCGATCAGGATGTAGTGCCCCGGCCGGGCCGGATCCGGCGTCGCCAGGCCCGGTGTCTTCTGGCCATGGGTGGCAATCGACGCCGCGCGTTCCTGCACCACCACAGGGTCGTAGATGCGGCGGGCGTTGAACGGATTGTCGTGGAGCTGCGCCAGCGGCACCTTCATCAGGATCCGGCCGCCCTCCTCCTCAGACTCACTTTCAGCGCTGAAAATGGGGCTCGGCTCTCTGCCGCGCGCCTGAAGCAAGCCGTTGGGGTGTTGCGAAATTGCCGCTTCGGCGCGGGCAAAGCGATCGATCGCGTCCCCTCGTGTCTTTTCTGCCGCCATTCCGGCCAACATGCCTGCTTTAAGGCTTTTCAATTTTGTCGCCATACCTAGTGCTCAATCAAAGACAATACTTCGTCGACCATCATGTCGACTTCCTGCACGGACTCACGCGCGCCGGCCACGCCGTGCACGGTGCATCCAATCGCCTGGCATTCACGGAACGGCGAGCGCGAACCGATCATCGATTGCATCAGCGGGATTTCCAGATCGTCCCCCAGAATCTCGATCGCCTGGCGCGCAATGGAAACGCGCCGCTGCACCATGTTTGCCATGACGCGGATACGCAGCGTTTCGTTCTGGACCTGAGCATGTTGGGCCAGGGTCTTCGCGGCCACCGCCGCCCAGAGGTCTGGAGGTGATGGGACGACAGGGATGATTGCCAGATCGGATATCAGCAGCGCGCTTGAGGGTGCTGCCGAATGTACTGCGGGAGGGCAATCGACCACGATGTAGTCGTAGTCCTGGATGAATTTCCTCACTTCGCGGTGCATTGCACCGCCGGACGGCGCCAGGCCGATCACGGATGCAGGAAAAGGCCGCTCGTCGCTTGCTTGCGCGGCCCAGCGCGTTGCCGTGCCCTGCTCGTCCATATCGACAAGCATCGATCGCGCGCCGCGCAATCCGAGCGTACCTGCGAGATGCATGCTGACCGTGGTCTTTCCGCAGCCGCCCTTTTGGTTGAAGACCGTGATGATTTTAGCTGGCACTACGACCTCTCTTTCAGCGCTGAAAGCGCGATTATCGCTAGCCGCAACTTTAGTCAAAGTGACGTGCTGGCTCAACTGTTTTTTGAATTTTTATTTTAAATATAAAATTAGCGAAGATATTTCGCGTTATGGAAACGAAAGATTTCCACTTGAAATGCGGCACGGAATACGCCTAAAGTAGCGATAGTGCGTCTTTCGGCGCACATGACACAACTAGACAAACTGGTTATGATGCCCGCAACAGTCGAGTCAAGTCGTGTCACCTCGCGGCGTCCGTTCGGTAACTACGAGAACTTAGCGTGCTTGAACGGTTGTTAGCGTTGTTTGCGTTGTGTACAAGAACTTGCTTCGAAAGGAAATTCACATGACAACCGGTACGGTCAAATGGTTCAATGAGACCAAGGGCTTTGGCTTCATTACCCCGGACGACGGCGGTGCGGATCTGTTCGCGCACTTCTCCGAAATTCAGGGTTCGGGCTTCAAGACGCTCAAGGATGGTCAGCGCGTCACGTTTGAAGTAAAGCAGGGCCCGAAAGGCTTGCAGGCATCCGCCATCAAGCCGGCCTGATCTCACGAATCACGCCGAAATCGCAGACTGCGCCTGGCTCTCGGGCTTGACGCGGTAGGCAAAGCAAAAGGCAAGCGTTTTACACTTGCCTTTTGTGCTTCTTGCAGGGCAAACAATGTCTGCGCTGCAACCAGGCACCTTTACGCAATTTCTGGGGGCCCAACGAAAAACCCGCCAGCTCATTCAGCAGGCGGGTTCGGCAATGGTGCGGCCAGCCTCAGGCGAGCTTGCGAACGCTCGTACGGGAAGGCTGCAGAATCAGAGCCTTGGACGAATCCGCATCCACCTTGGCACCCGGATAGACAACCAGCACATCCTTGAGCGCCTTACGGAACAGTGCACGGAATTTCCGCTCACTTTCGGTTTCAGTGCCGAACTGCATTTGCAAGGCTTCCCACGGAATCTCGGTACGCCGCTGGATCGTGAAGAAGCGGTAGGTCAGCCAGGAGTATACGTCCAGCGCGAACGGCGACTGCTTGAGTGCCTTCAGCGCGCGCATGTCAACCGGAACGGGCCGGTTAACCAGCTCATTGAAAAATGGCTCTGACAGCACCACAAAGCTCTCGAACATCGAGCCCTGCCCCGGCTGCATGGGATCCCACCAGGTCGACAGCTGGTCTGCCAGCAGATAGCCGACGCGATCGATCGAAAGCGGCTCGTGGCTCTGGTTCTGATTCTGGCTCGGCGTGGACTTGTTCTGGACGATCGCAATGGTGGCGGAGAACAGGCGGATCATCTGCTGTCGCACCAGGGTCATGGTGCCACGCTTGCCGCCAGTGGCCATCGGAATGCCCAGGTTGTACATGAACTCCGACAGCGAATTGCCCAGCGAGATGCGGCGGTCCTCGACCGTACCGGTAAACTCGCCGCGCTTTTTCTTGGCCATGATCTCCTTGCCGATCCAGGCAAGCATCAGGCGCGGATAGGAGCCGTAGGGATAGCCGAGCGAGACCGTTTCGGACACGAGTTTTTGGCGTCCGTTGCTGGCCTTTTCTGAACGCTGCTGGGTGAAGTATCCAGGCTGGATCATCAGCGAAATATTTCCGCTGGTTCGCGTCCACACGGGTGGAGCGCCCTTTGGCGCCCGGTAAGGCAAGGTGACCTGCACACTGGCTCGGCTCAAAAAGCCGACTTCGCCGCTTTGCCACGCATCTTCACGCTCCATGGCCTGGGCTTCGTCGAACAGGCGCTGGAATTTCTCGGACGGAACCAGACTGTTCTCGTCGCCGGGAACGATGATGCGGGAGGGCTCACTGTCCATATCTGCTGGACCGCGGGACCCAAGGATGGTCTGGCTGCGTTTGATGGGCATATTGGCGTGCTTCGGAATACACGACTTTTTACGCGAAGCAATCCGCCTTGTCACGCAGAAACGGGTTCGGTTGACGAATTTCCTGCAATGCCGCGTGTTTTGGGTGTGCTGGGTCTCATGGCTGATTGCATGGTGGACTGCGGTGGGCAATCCCGAAGGGTTGTCCACGGAAGGCCAGCCATCAGCTACCGGTAAACGTTAAGAGTACGGGTTAACTACTTGTAAACCGTATACGGGAGACCCAGGGCCTTGATTCTTATGAGGAAAAACACCCTCTGCGAACCCGATTCTGCGTGAAACCGTACTCGATTCTGCGAAGTGCTGTACCAGATTCTGCGGTATACCGAACCCGTTTCAGCGCAAAGCCCGAACCGGTTTCTGCGTGGATAACTCCCTGTTCCCACAGGCTTTTCCACAGCCGGAGGTACCAAAAGCGTACCTGTTTCTGCGGACGCCGAGCGCTTTTCACCACGTATACCGCGTAAACCGGTATTCCGGAGTAGTTATCCCCGCAGAATTTGGTACGCACCCAGGTTTACCAAGGCTGGCCCCGTCACCTCGCGTACCCAATTCTGCGTAGCGAGCGCCCCTGTCGTTCCATTTGCGTACCCAATTCTGCGCTGCGGCATTTGAAAACCCGTTTTTCAGGGACCACTCACCCAAAACGTACCCGTTTCTGCGGCGTACCCAATTCTGCGAACCCGCGTTCCGAATCGCCTTGCGCCAAAAACGTACCCGTTTCTGCGGACTCCCTGCGACCTCGTTTTCCGACACGCGTACCCGTTTCTGCGCCCTCGGAACCGGTTCCGCCAAACACAGAATTCCCTTCTTTCTATTATACACAAGCTTTGTATTGAAAGCGAGTGCTTGCACTCAAAAATAGTGAATAAGCAAAGGGATTTTTGTGGGCGTACCCGTTTCTGCGCGTGTTCCCGATGAGGCTGGTGCTGACGCGGTCGTACGCCGCGGGCACCCGTCCGTTGTGCGTACCCGTTTCTGCGGCCACGACCCGGCCGGAAAGGGGGCTATGCGTACCCGTTTCTGCGGGAAAAGAGCCAAGTCGCCCTTGGACAAGGACTTTGGGAGGGGAGGAGGCGTGGAATACGGTCGAGGGGCCGCGTGAAGGCGCCCGCTGAGTGCCAGAAAACGCGATCCGGGTCCTTAGGCGTACCCGTTTCTGCGCAATTTCAGGCGTTTGAGCTGTTGGGGCAGCGGGAAGAAAAAAAAATGGCGTACCCGTTTCTGCGTTGCGATATTGCGTCAGTCAACCCCTTGCGCGATGCCTGTGGAGATGCTCCCAGCGCTCGGATGCCGGCGCGCGGTGGAATCCCACGCCTTGCGTACCCGTTTCTGCGTGCCTTGATCGCCGCCTGGCCTCAGGATAGGCGGCAACGGGCTAGGAAATGGCGGTTTCGGGGATGGGCCGTACCCATTTCTGCGTGGGGATTCGGAGGCATTCCGGAAACGAATTGGCCGCGGGGATCGGTGCGTACCCGTTTCTGCGTGCTCTGTGGGGGTCAGGGCGATGGCGTCGCCAGGTGAGAACGGTGGCGCCGCTCCCATGGCGATCCCGCTGTGGCGCGGGATCCGGGCGAGGCCGGGAGGGATTGCTGGACAAAAAAAACCCCGCCTCAAGAGGCGGGGTTTTCCTGACTGGGCGCACCCCTAGTGGGGTGCCAGTCTACTGCTTACAGCGGCGTGATGTTCGCAGCTTGCAGGCCCTTCGGGCCGTTCTTGACTTCGAACGACACGCGTTGGTTTTCCTGCAGCGACTTGAAACCGTCGGAGCGGATTTCAGAGAAGTGCGCGAAGAGATCGTCACCGCCAGCGTCCGGCTTGATGAAACCGAAGCCCTTGGCGTCGTTGAACCATTTAACGATACCGGTTTGCATGGTATTGCTTTTCCTGGGAAAAATTTAAAAGAAACGGATAGCTCACGCATATCCGAGCAAAGCAACTCAAGGAAAGGACACCATGGACAACGGAAGTACCATGACGGTGGCTAACGAATGTGCTGTTGCCTCGTCGCTTGAATCTAGCGGGGTTTATACGGCGGATTAGCGCCAGCGTCAAGGTAGGGTCATTCTGGATGTCTGCCTGGATCCACTGCGAGCCACGGTCGGATCATCATGTTCTTCAGATGAATCCTATTCGCCGCTGGTGTCGTCTCAACCGCGCCGGCCCTGCTTTACGTGTCCAGCCTGCCGCGCGGACTGGTGGAACTGGGCCAGGTGACGAGAAAGGCGTACCCGTTTCTGCGTGGCCGGGCGCGAGCCTCCCGCCCTGCCCTTCGAATCGGCGGCGTACCTGTTTCTGCGTAGCTGGCGCGTACCCCCGGGACAAAATTCGCGTACCCATTTCTGCGCGGAATGTAAGTGACCAATTACCTCGCGTGGCAGATTGTGTGTGCCAAGGCGCTCATACTAAAGGATGATATTCGGCTGAGTACCCATACTGAGGGCTGGACAAACCGGCCTAAATGCACTGAACTAGAGGCGTGGCAGATTGCGGGGCGCTTCAAGGCGCCCCTTCTTGACTCCGGCATTCCGGGGCTGCGCCAGCTGACTCAGCGTCTTCAGGCCTGCAGTAGCGATACAACAAGTCCATCTCAAGCAAGAGGGCAAGGACTGAATGAGCAGACCATCGCCAAGATGGCTTCGCCACCACGAAAGGAGCGAGCGGAGACACGCCCGCCCGACAAAAGCAAACAATAAGACTAAACAAAAGTGGTAATCGCGAACGTGTAGTGCCGGGGGTGTTGTTCAACGGGGATCAATCATGACTGCAGGAGAAATCCGGCGACCCGCCATGGGGCCCATCAGCGAGTCTGCTAGTCTTTCCATTCACCGTGCCTGGGCGGCTTTGGGAGAAGCCGCAGCCGAGGCACCGCACCGAAGCCGCGCCAGCGAGCGCGGCGACCCTGCCGCCAGTATCGTCGAAGCGTTCCTGAGCCAGGAACAGGCGTTGCCGGCCTACGCGCGTGCCGCGATCGAACAGTTGCTGCAGCGACAACAATCGATGGATGGCGAGTTGTCCCGCCAGCGCGCGCTGCTGCAGGAATGGATTCTCAGCCAGTTGACCTACAAGGCGCTCTATTACCGGTATTCCGGCCAATCGCCTGAAGCACCACGCGCTGAGTTGATGCGCGAAAAAGACCAGGTGCGCCGACGTATTCGCGACCAGCTCCATGCCGGTAGCGACCACAGCGCTATTCTTGGAGAGCAGTCCCGCAGTTTGTCCAAGCCGTAATGCCGACGTTGCGCGTGGGGGATCTCCCCCAACCGACTCAGCTTGACCGCACACGGGGCCCGCACGAGAGCGGGACCGCGGTGCAAGCCGGAGTAGTCAAGATGCTCAACGTCAGGGAGAACGTTATGGACCGACTGTGCAAGGCGGCGACACGCACCGCACAGGTGTTGGTCGTATCTCGCCACGAACCCTATGGATTTGATCCGGCCCAGTTCGGCTCCGGCTGGGAGATTCGCCACATCCAGCAGATCCGGGACCTTAGCCGGGTGGTGCGAGGCAGCGCGCCAATGGCTGGCGTGCTCGATCTCGAGACGGAATACAGCGATGCCGAGCTGATGCAGCTCGAGCAGAGCCTTCAGTACCTGCACGTGATGTGGGTGGCGATCACGTCGTCGCGCATGCTGGAGGACGAACGCGTGAGGCGGCTGATACGCGACTACTGCGTGGACTACGTGCGCACGCCGTTTTCGTTCAGCGAACTGCTCTACACGCTGAAACATGCCCACGGCATGGCCTGCCTGCATGGCGCGCGCAGCCACGAACTGATCGGCCACGGCCCCATGATCGGCGAGTGCGCGGTGATGCGCAGCATGTTCCGCTCGCTCGCCAAGGTCGCGCACAACGAGGCGCCCGTCTTTATCTCCGGCGAGTCCGGCACCGGCAAGGAGCTGGCGGCGCAAGCCATCCATGAAGCCTCGAGCCGGCGCAAAGGCCCGTTCGTGGCGATCAACTGCGGCGCCATTCCCCCGCACCTGGTGCAATCCGAGCTGTTCGGCTATGAAAAGGGGGCGTTCACCGGTGCCAACCAGCGCAAGATCGGCTGGATTGAGCAGGCGCAGGGCGGCACGCTGTTTCTCGATGAAATCGGCGACCTGCCGCTGGAAAGCCAGGTAGCCCTGTTGCGCTTCTTGCAGCAAGGCACCATTACCCGGCTTGGCGGGCACCAGTCGATCCCGCTGGATCTGCGCATCATCTCGGCGACGCACGTGGACCTGGTGGCGGCGCAATCCGACGGACGCTTCCGTGCCGACCTGTTCCACCGGCTATGCGTTCTGACCTTGTCGATCCCGCCACTGCGCGAGCGCGGGGAGGACATCCTGCTGCTGGCCAACTCGGTGCTTGCCGAGCATGGCCACGAGGCGCATCGGCGCATTCGCGGATTCTCGCCATGTTCCACCCAGGCCATGATGCAATACGAATGGCCGGGCAATGTGCGCGAACTGATCAACCGGGTACGGCGCGCGATCGTGATGACCGATAACCGCAAGATTACCGCGGAGGACCTGCAATTGCACGGCGGCAGCGATTCGCCACGCAAGACCCTGGACGCGATCCGCGAGGAGGCGGAACGTGAGGCGATCCGTACCGTGATGGCGAGCCACGGCTTCCACGTAGTACCCGCCGCGCGCGAGCTCAACGTCTCGCGTGTCACCTTGTACCGGCTGATGCACAAGCACAATATCCGGATCGAAGCGCATCCCGGCGCCGGCGATTAGCCTGCCAGCACAGTACAGTGGGCTACGGCCCGCTTTTCTTGTCCGGCCGGGGGGCGCTCAGAACGTATAGGGAAAACGCAGCGTCACCGTGTAGTTCGGCGCATCCGGGGTGAGTCCGAGGCCGATCGCGGTACTCACCGACAAGCCTTTGGTGATCACGTGATTGAAGCCGAATGTCATGGTGGCCACGTTGGCCCGGCTGCCGATCACAGTCTGCGTGACACCCGCGGTGGTGACCTGCGTGCTCGATGAGATGGAGGCATTGAAGGCCATTGACATCGACGTGCGGTCGTTGAGCGCAAGAGCCAGGCCGCCGCCGAAGCCGATGGTGTCGCCCAGTTTCACGTCGGCCGGCGTGACTTGCCCCTGCACCGAGGAGATATCGCTCACCGAGCGCTTGATGTTGTAGGTGTAGCTGGCATTGACGAACAACACCACGGGGTCATAGGTCTTGAGCAGCGACAACCCGGCCGTCACGGCCCATACGCCGTTGCCCGTCGGCAACTGGTCGGCGATGTTCAGGTTGTTGTTATTGGGATCCGCCGACACCAGCTTGATGCCGAACGGCGAGCGCCCGGTGGGCGCGCGCACGCGGATGCTGCCGACCACATCGGGCGCGGCGCCGCTCTCGCGCAGGAACTGGTAGTACAGGCCCATGCTCATATCGCCCAGCGCCGTCGTGCTCAGCGTGGCATCGGACAAGCTCGAGGCGGAGCCGCCCGCGCCGCCGGAGATGAAATTGGTGTTGCGGTACATCACCGGCAGATCGAAGTCCATCGACAGGCGGTCGGACAGGCCGTAGCGTGCGATGGTGTCGTACGTGAGCGTGTGCGACTTGGTCTGGTTGAGGTTGATGGTGCCGAGGAAGATGGCGTCCAGCGCCAGGAAGCCGGACAGCGACAGCGCGCGCCGGTCGTAGTAGCTGTAGATGAAGCCGCTGTCGATGGTCAGGCGCCGCTCGAACAATGGCGCATGCTCGCTCTGGTAGACCAGGTCCTTGCTCTGCACGCGCGCCTGTTGCTGTGTCTCGCGCGCATCCGAACCCACCACCGGCGTGTCGCCAGCGGGCGTTGCGGTGGCCGTGCCGCTCGCGGCAGGGCTTGCGCTTTGTGCCAAGGAGGGAACACCGGCGGCGGTCATTCCGCCACCGGCGTTCCCGTTGGCACTGCTCCCCGTTCCTGCTACTACCCCCCGCCCGCGCGCCCCGACCATTTCCAGGTCGTTCAGGCGCTGTTCGAGAGCCTTGATGGTCTTGTCTTGTTGCTCGACCAGTTGTGTCAGCCGTTCGATCCGCTCGTCGGCGCTGGGCTGGGCGCTGACCTGCGCCCACGCGCCAGCCGAGATCAGCGTACCCGCCAAGGTACCCATCAGAGCGAGTTCGGTCTTCATCTTTCCCCCCGGAAATCTGAATGGGCGCGAAGCGGGTGCGCCAGCCCTGCGCATGCTGGATTATCGTCGCATCGTTGCGATCGCCGCTAGTGCGTCCCGCATGCTGGTTTGCGTCAGTTGCCGGATCGTCAGTTGCTGCACCTGCAGCGTAATGTTGGTGAGGTTGAGCACTTGCTGCGCGTCGCCCGTGATGCGTGCTGTCTGCATCAGGCTGCCGCCTTGCGCATTCTGCGTGGCGCTGCCCGCGGCCGACTGGATGGCCAGCGACACGCCGCCGCCTGGCGCGGCCGTGGCGCTGGCGGTGATGCCGTTGGCGTGTGCCACTTGTGCCGCCGGGTTGTTGCCTGCCACGTTCGTCGTGGGCGCCGCCGCGATGGGTGTGGTCTGGGTCGCGATGGTGCTGACGTTGCTGGCCGAATTGCCATCGCCGACGATCTGCGCGACCTGGCCCACGCCCGCCACCTGCACCGCGGAGCTGGCCGTGCCGCCATTGCCTTGCACATTGCCCGGGGCAAGGCTCTGGACGTGAGCCGACAAGCTCGCCGTGGCCTGCGCCACCGCGTTGCTGGTGGCGAGGTTGGCGGCGGCGACGCGGGCGGTCGCCGTGGCGATCGCCGTATCGTTCTGCCAGCGCGAAACCATTTCCACAACAAAGCCGCTGACCAGGCTCGCGCCAAGGTACTTGCCGCGCACGCCGGCCATCTCCGCATCGGAGACGAGTTCCGCCATTGCGGGCGAGGCCATCACGTCGCTGGCATCGTCAGCCGCCGTGGATGCCAGCGCAAGCGTTGGCGTGACCAGCGCCATGCCGGCGGAGCAGCTCAGGCAGAGGAGGCGCCGTGCGGTGTCCATGTCAGAAGTAGTCCATCCGTATCAGGCCAAAGTCAAGCGCCGCGGGCACCATGCCCCCCGCCAGCGCGGCGTTTGTCCGGTCGCGCAAGGCGGGCGCGGCGAAATCGAGCAGCGGCGAGTTCGGATCGAACGGCCGGCCGACGATGGCGAACACCAGCCCGTTCCAGTTCGCCGCGAAATCCTCCTCCTTGATGATGCGGTTGCCCAGTGCCGGATCGGCTACGAACACGCGCCCGTCGATGGCCTTGCGCACCACCACGAAATGCAGGTAGCCGTTGACGTCGAGCAAGGTGATGACCGGGATCTTGAGTTGCCGCAGGGCGCTGTAGTCCACGCGGAACCCCCGCCCGCGCAAGCCCAGTGTTTCGACGTAGTTGCGCATGTCGAGCATGGAAAAGCCGTTCTTGACCACGGTGTCGGCGTCGGAGATGCGCAGCATGTCCTCGACGATCCTGGGTTCCGCCAGGTCATAGCCGTAGCCGTAGCGCAACAGCGTGCCTACCGCGGCCGCGCCGCAACTGAAGTCAAGCTGCTGGCGCATCATGTTCTGGTAGCGCATCTCGAGCATGCTCTTGACGGGCTTCCTGAGCATCGGCTGTCCGTCGATGTCGATCGTCATCGTGCTCTGGCCATTGGCACCGAATGCCGCCGCTAGCAGCATGCATGCCCCGGCCACGCGGAATAGCGCGCGCATGACACTCCCCCTTGGGCGGGTTGAGCCGGTGACCCCCGGGTCCCGGCTCTCCTACCGCGTTCGTGCTGTTGCCGCAGTGCTTAGTGGGTCGCCGTGGAAATGGCGAGCCCGTTGCTCTGCGCGTTGCCGGCCCCGGCGGCGATATTCACGCCGATGTTGCCCACTGCGTTGGCCAGGGCGCCGCCGTTGAGCGTGGCGGCGTTGTTCGGCCTGCAGCCACACATCGACAGGTCATTGCCGTAGGTGGCCTGGTCATTGGACGCGGTGGCCTTGGCCAGCGCGCCGACGGGGGCTCCCCCGTTGCGGCCGGTGCTGCCGCTGCCCATATTGACCGAGGCCGCCAGCGCGTTGCTCTGCAGGTTGCCGGCGCCCGCGGCGATGTTCACGCCGACGTTGCCCTTGGCTCCGGCCAGCATGTTATCGCCCATGCTGGCGCTGTTTGCGGCGCCGACCATGTGCATGCCGTTATTCGCGGTCTTCTGACTCGAGAACACCTGCGCCGAGGCGAAGACATCCGACGCGTCGATGCTGGCCAGCGCGGCCTGGTTGGACTGGCCGTTGCCCGCGCCCGCGGATATGTTCACGCCGATGTTGCCTTGCGCATTGAACAGCGCGTTGCCGCCGCCGAATGCGCTGTTGGTGGATGGGCCGATACGCACGCTATTGTCGCGCGCGCTTTGCTGGCTGTTGACCACCGCGCCCGATTCGGACCTGAAGTGGATATCTCCCCAGGCAAAGCCGAAGCCACGGACATAGATGTCGTTGCTGATCGCTGTCTGGCTGTAGATATCGGCGTCGTCCGGCCGGTCGAAATAACTGAAGCCGCCCGCGAATGCGCTGGTTGAAAGCGCAATGCCCGCTGCGATGGCGAGGATTTTCGTTCTCATGGTTTTCTCCTTCCCTGCTTAGAAAAAAGTGCCCGCCGGGGGACGGAGCACAAAAACGTTGGACGAGACATTCCCCGATCCTGCCGTCTGGTTCAGCTGCACCAGGCCAGATGCGTTGCGGTAGGCATCTGGCTGGATGACTGCCTCGCGCGGACCCGTTGCGTGGCCCGCTGAACCCGGGCGACTTCCTCCGGCCGATTCCGCGGCTAGCAAGCCGTCGGAGATGGCTTCGATCTTTACGCTGGCGGCCGGCGCCAGCACTGCCGCATTGATTTGCACGTTGCCGTTGCCGCTGGCCACGTTTGCCGAAAGCAGCCCGCTGCCATTGGCGAAGGCACCGCCACCGATCTGGCTGACGGCGCCTGTCGCGGGCGCGTTGGCGCCGGCACGCTGCTGCGATTGCACGTCCGCGCTGCCATTCGCGATGGCGGCCTGGTTGCTTTGCGCGTTGCTGCTACCCGCGGCCAGATTCACGGCGGCGCGACCGGCAACGCCGGTGAGCGCGCCGGCATCGATGCGGGTGCTGTCGGTGGCTGCGCCCTGGACCTGCGCGTGGAGCGGCAGGCAGGCAAGCATCAGGCCGGCAAGCCAGGCAGCGTGGTTGCCGCGCGCGGTGTGGACGCCGGTCATGGCCGGCCTCCCACCGCAAGCGGCGCCAATCCGTGCATCAAGGCGCCAGTCATGTTGCCGGTAGCCTGCGCGACCTGGCCGGCGATGCCGCCCGAAACGCTCCCGGCACCGCTGCCATTAGCCAGTCCCTCGATCTGGCTGGGCGCCAGGGCCAGCCGCCCGGTGGCGGACTGGCTGGCGCCGGACACGGCTGCGCTGCGGCCTACCGCGGCAGCTAGATCGCTGTCGGTCAGGTCGCTGGCTACGGCGGCGGTGGATTGCTGGAAGCGTGCGGACGGAAACGGCTCGACGGCGGCGGCTATCGGCATGTCCCCCTGCGGTATGCCGCGATAGGCAATACGCGGCTCGACGCTGCGCAGAACGACGATATCGCCTGGGTCTGCAATCGCGGAGAGGGAAGCAAGGGCGGCGACAAAAGCTGCAAGACCGATGGCGCAGGCCGCGCCAGTCGATACGAACGCCTCCGTGCCGTCATTCGCGCTGGCGGCTGACGCATGGCTGAACTCACTCCCGCGTTGTAGGACTCGTCGCGTCATTTTTTTATGTCTCCCTGTGGCAAACAGAGCGACAAGCGTGCCAATACCCTGCAATCGAGCGCTGTCAACGGTTTGCGGGTGGTGCGCAAGAGCGCGCGGAAGTTCCCTGATAGAGGAAGAACATTTTGGTTGCAGCGCTGTAACGCGGCATTGCCGATGGCGCTGGATGAAAGTGATTGCCGATTGGGCGCGCGGCCATGCTGAGTCAGGCACGACGACGCGCCACGAGCGCCTGCGAGGGCAGGCTGGCGCTGGTTGCATTGCTGAAACAGGGCAAGGGCCGGCAAGTGTGCCGCCCCGTCTTTGGCACCGGCGGCAAGGCGGGCGGCCCGGGCCGTTTGCGCCTCGTCTGCGCCGCTTTACGCGCGTTTGCCGGCGCGCGGCACTGTACGCAGAAACGGGTACGCTCCGGGCTTGCAGGAGCGTGATGCCCGCGTCGGCGGCATTGGCCTGGGCGCGCCGTTGCGAAGCTGTTGGCGCTCAGGCCGACAGCACGGGCAAGGCGGGTAGCGCAAGGAGGGGCGGCGCGGTGCCGGCGGCTTGCTCGTCCAGTGCACCGGAGATCGGCTTGGGTCCCGGCTGGCTGCGTTCGCAGCCAGTGGCGGCGAGCAGGCCGAGCGCCAGGAAGACGGCCGTGCCAAGGCGGCGGAGGGTTTTCCGGTTCATGGTGCCTCCTTCTGGTTGTCGAAAAGGAGTGTGCGGGAGGAGGGTGCCTGGACGGCTGGTGCTTGCGGCCAACCGCGCCGGTGGCGCCGTTTACCCGCAGCGAGACGGCGCGTAGCCCGTCTTCCAGTCTAGCCGTTCACTGCCCGGACCGGGCCGGAACCGGGGCGCGAGCCCGCGTCCGGGCGGCTTGGGCTAAGCGCGGGATGGGCTGTATCATGAACCTTGGAACGGATAACAAAACGGGAGAAGGCTTCATTGGAGTCCCATCATGTTGCGCTACGCCGTGGTTTTCTTCGTCATCGCCATGATCGCGGCCGTGTTTGGCTTCGGCGGCATCTCCGCCGCGGCGGCCGAGTTCGCCAAGATCCTCTTCATCATCTTCCTCGTGCTGTGCGCGGTGTCGTTGATATGGGGCCTGAGCAAAGACCGGGGCTAGGGCAGGTCGCCAGACCCTTTAGCCCCCCGACCAACAGCGGGATCCACGCTTGAATCCAGCCGATTCCCCCGACCAGTCCCTGGACCGTACGCCGCCCAAGCAACGCGCTCGCGACATCGGCCATTGGCTGCCCGATCGCCATACCGCCACGCGCACGGCCAGGGTGGTGCTGGCCGCGGTCAGTGCATGGCTGGCGCACCGAGCCGCCAGCAAGGGCGCGGCGCTGTCCTTCTATATGCTCTTCTCGCTGGCGCCCGTGCTGGTGCTGGTGATCTCGATTGCCGGCATCTTCTTTGGCGCGGAAGCGGCACGGGGCGAGATCTTCGCCCAGATCGACGGCCTCGTTGGTGCCCAGGGCGCGGCTGCCATCCAGGAAATCCTTGCCGCCACGCACCGCTCGGGTGGTGGCGGGCTGGCCGCGGCCATCGCCACCGGCATCTTGTTTGTCGGCGCCACCAGCGCCTTCGCGGAACTCAAAGGCAGCCTCGACGAGATCTGGGAGACACCGGCGCCACAGGGCGCAGGCTGGCAGCAATTGCTGCGCGCTCGCTTGCTCTCGTTCAGCCTGGTGCTGGTGCTGGCCTTCATGCTGCTGGTGTCGCTGATCGTCAATGCCGCGCTGGCGGTAGTCGACCGGTTTTGGGGTCAGATGTGGACGCAATCGTGGTTTGCGCCGGTGGCGGACGTGCTTTCAACGGCATTTTCGTTTGGCGTGGTGACTCTGCTGTTCGCCGTGATCTTCAAGATGCTGCCCAATGCCCGCATCGCCTGGCGCGACGTGGTCATGGGCGCCATCATCACCGCCCTGCTGTTCTCGGTGGGCAAGCGGCTGATCGGCCTTTACCTGGGCAATAGCGCTGTGGCTTCATCCTATGGGGCTGCGGGTTCTGTGGTCGCATTGATGTTGTGGGTGTATTATTCAGCACAAATTTTCTTCTTCGGTGCCGAGCTGACTCGCCAATACGCGCTGCAATTCGGCAGTTTGCGGGGGCAAAGCGTCAGCCCGCCGCCCGATCCGCGCGCGGCCGGTCCCGCGAACCGGTAAAATACGGCCCGATTCCCTTCGTGCATGCCCGCAGTGCCCGGCCCCCGACCGCAAGCTGATGGTCGCGCCGGCCCCTGGCGCCGGTCCGCTGCGCCCCGGGCCCCTTTTCATCTTCTGTTTGCCGAATCCACTGCCGTGAGCTCGCTCGTATCCGAAATTGCGCGTCGTCGCACCTTTGCCATCATTTCGCACCCTGACGCGGGTAAGACGACCCTGACCGAAAAACTGCTGTGGTTCGGTGGCGCCATCCAGGTCGCGGGCGAAGTGCGCGCGCGCAAGGCCGATCGCCACGCCACCTCCGACTGGATGGAGCTGGAAAAGCAGCGTGGCATCTCGGTGACCTCGTCGGTGATGCAGTTCCCGTACCGCGAGAACATCGTCAACCTGCTCGACACCCCGGGCCACGAGGACTTCTCCGAAGACACGTACCGCACGCTGACAGCGGTGGACTCCGCGGTGATGGTGATCGACTCGGTCAACGGTGTGGAAGCGCAGACCATCAAGCTGCTCAACGTCTGCCGCCTGCGCGACACACCCATCATCACCTTCATCAACAAGCTCGACCGCGAAGGCCGCTCGCCCATCGAGCTGCTCGACGAAATCGAGGACGTGCTGAAGATGCAGTGCGCGCCGATGACCTGGCCGATCGGCATGGGCAAGGCCTTCCGCGGTGTGTACCACCTGATCGACGACCGCGTGCAGCTGTTCGACCCGCACGGCGAGAAGGGCACCTCGGCGATGGTCCAGGGCCTGGACAACCCGGAGCTGGACCGCGTGCTGGGCACCCAGGCGGAAGAGCTGCGTATCGAGATCGAACTCGTGCGCGGCGCGTCGCATGCTTTCGACAAGGACGCGTTCCTCAGCGGCAAGCAGACGCCCGTGTACTTCGGCTCGGCCGTCAACAACTTCGGCGTGCAATCGCTGCTCGACGCCTTGTGCGAGCTGGCGCCGCCGCCGCAGGGCCGCAATGCCGAGTCGCGCGCGGTGGAGCCGCAGGAGCCCAGGTTCACCGGCTTCGTGTTCAAGATCCAGGCCAACATGGACCCGCGCCACCGCGACCGCATCGCGTTCGTGCGCGTCTGTTCGGGCCGCTTCGAGCGCGGCATGAAGGTGCTGCATGTGTCCACCGGCAAGACCATGGCCATCAATAACGCCATCACCTTCATGTCGCAGGACCGCAATACGACCGAAGAGGCTTACGCCGGCGACATCATTGGCGTGCCCAACCACGGCACCATCCGGCTGGGCGATGCGTTCAGCGAGGGCGAGGCGCTCAAGTTCACCGGCATCCCGTCGTTCGCGCCTGAGTTCTTCCGCCGCGCGCGGCTGAACAACCCGCTCAAGGTCAAGCAGCTGCAAAAGGGCCTGCAGCAGCTGGCGGAAGAAGGCGCGACGCAGATGTTCCGCCCGATCGCCTCCAACGACCTGGTGCTGGGCGCCGTCGGTATCCTGCAGTTCGATGTGGTGGCGCACCGCCTGGAGCACGAGTACGGTGTCGACGCGATCTTCGAGTCGCACGACTGCGCCACCGCGCGCTGGCTCAAGGGCGACCCCGCGGAGATCGAGAAGCTGATCGAGAAGGCGGGCCACAATGTGGCGCTCGACGGCGCCGGCGACCACGTCTACCTGGCGCCCAGCATGGTCAACCTGCGCCTGACGCAGGAGCGCTTCCCCAAGCTGCAGTTCATGGAGACGCGCGAAATCGTTTGATTTTCGCGCTGCCAGGGCGATCTGGCGCAAGCGCCGCCCGTTCGGGCGGCGCGTTTAATCCAGGCGCAGCAGGTAATGCAGGACCAGCGCGCCGCCGGAGCACAGCACCACCGCATTGACCATGCGCAGGAACTGCTCGCGCGACAAGCGCAGCGTGATCCTGCGCCCGGCCCACAGGCCCAGCGCCATCGCTGGCGCCAGCAGGAGCGCCAGCTTGATGATGGCCGCACCCGCATAGACTCCCGCCAGGGCAAATAGCACCAGCCGCGTCAGCGTACTCACGCCGATCAGCGTGGACTGC
The DNA here is from genome assembly GCF_014170355.1 of Cupriavidus sp. UME77. Lineage (NCBI taxonomy): Bacteria > Pseudomonadati > Pseudomonadota > Betaproteobacteria > Burkholderiales > Burkholderiaceae > Cupriavidus > Cupriavidus sp. UME77. The sequence goes on along the minus strand of NZ_LZZU01000055.1, from coordinate 52,206 downwards.
GTCATGCGCATGGCGTCCTTGCCTAGTCGGCCCGACAGGTAGATCGCATAGAGAAAGCCGCCGCTGCCGAACATGGCCGAGCACACGCCGCCGCCCAGGCCAAAGGGCAGCGCCGCGCGTGGCGTGAAGCCGTTGGGTCGCTTGCCGGCAAGCGACCAGATCGCATATCCCATGGCGAACACGCCAAGCAGCAGCGGCAGCAGGTCAGACTGCAGCTTGAGCAGCAGTGCGGCGCCCACCAGGCTGCCGGCCAGCATGCAGGGCAGCAGCCGCCCAAGCTCGGCGCGGTCGGCGGCGCGGCCGTCGCGCAGCAGGGCAAAGGCTGCGGCTGTGCAGTCCATCAGCGCCAGCAGCGCAACGATCTGGCTCACTGGCATCAGGTAGGCCAGCAGCGGCCCGGCCACCAGCGCGGTGCCGAAGCCCGCCATGCCGAAGATCACATAGGCGCCGGCGATCGCCACGCACATGGCAAGGTAGGCGGACAGGGAAACATCGGGCAGCAGGGCGGTCAGTGCGGTCAGGTCCACGGGCATTGGCGTCAGGGTTGCGTGCCCCACAGCATAGGGACGCCCGCGTGCGCGGACCAATATCAAAGCGCCCCGCGATCCATCGCAAAGCGGCATGGCAGCGCGCTGGGCGCGGCGCGCGCGCCATGGCACACTTGCGCGCACAATCTCAGGCCGATGTCAGCCCGTGCGTCCCATGAGCCCGCCCATTCAATGAGTCCGTCCCTCAAGCAGTTGCGCTACTTCGTTGAAATCGTCGATGCCGGCAGCTTCAGCCTGGCCGCGGAGCGCCTCTTTATCGCGCAGTCGGCGCTGAGCCGGCAGATCAAGGAGATGGAGGGCATGCTGCAGGTGGTGCTGCTGGTGCGCAAGCCGCGCCATGTAGAGACCACGCCGGCCGGCCGCGCTTTCCTGGAGGCGGCACGCCGCATCCTGGCCGAGCTGACCGAGGCCTCGGCGCAGGCGCGTCAGGTCGAGCGCGGCGAGCAAGGCACGGTGCGCCTGCTGCATTCCAGCTCGGTGCCGCTGACGCCGGCCTGCACGGCGGTGCTACGCGAGTACCAGGCCAAGCACCCCGGGATACGTTTCGAGATCTCGCAGGCATCCAGTGAGCAGCAGGCGATGGAGATCGAGGAGGGCCGCGCCGACCTGGGCCTGGCGCGCGAGCCGCTGCTGCGCCGGCTTCCCGGCGTCGAGGTGGACCCGCTCTATGAAGAGCGCCTGGTGCTGGCGGTAAGCAGCGCGCATCCGCTCGCGCACGAGGAAACCGTGGCGCTGGATAGGTTGCGGGAAGAGCCCTTCGTGTCGCTGCCGCATCCGGACCGGGGCGGCCTGAGTCATCGCGTGGCGCAGTGCTGCCTGGCGCGCGGCTTCTATCCGCGCGCGGCGGCGGCGATCTCGCGCAAGCTGTCGCAGCTGGCGCTGGTGGAGGCAGGGTTTGGCGTGGCGTTGGTGCCGGCTTCGCTCAGTCGCCTGGCACCGCCGGGCGTGCGCTGCGTACCGCTGGCCGATGCCGGCTGTGATACGCGCGTGCTGCTGCTGTCGCGCCGCGACGCCGCGCCAGCCTCCGCGGCGCTGGCACAGTGCCTGCGCACGGCGCTGTCGCATCGGTAGTCGCCTTAGTCGCTTTTCGGGCTCTCCAGCCAGTTGCTGACCACGGTGACGGCGGTAAGGGTGCTTTCGGCGCTGAAAGCACCTTGGCCTGCCGGGGCAGCGGCCGGCTGCGGGTCGGCAGCGTGTCTTCCTGTTGCTACATTGCATCATTGGAGATACATGGGTGAGCTGGGACGTGATGCATACGCCTGCATGCATCACGGGCCTCGGATAGAATGCGTCCCAGCTTTGCCCCGCCGCCGCCCCGTCATCACCGCCATCCATGTCGACCCCTGCTTCCGTTCCGGCCCCCGAGCCGGACTCAGTCTTTCGCGATCCTTCATTCCGGCTGTTCTGGTTTGCCCGCCTGTGCACCACCATCGGCTACCAGATCTTTACGGTGGCGGTAGGCTGGCAGATCTACGACCTCACCCGCAACCCGTTCATGCTTGGCATGGTGGGGCTGGTGCAGTTCCTGCCTTCGGTGATGCTGCTGCTGATGTCCGGCCACGTGGCCGATCGCTTTGACCGGCGCCTGATCGTGCGCACCTGCCAGACGCTGGAAGCGCTGATCGCGGTGTCGATGGCGGTGGCGAGCCTGTCAGGCTGGATCACGCGCGATCACATCTTCGTGTTCGTGGCCCTGATCGGTGCCACCCGCGCCTTTGAGACGCCGACGCTGCAGGCGCTGCTGCCCAGCGTGGTCACGCCACGCATGTTTCCGCGCGCGGTGGCGCTGTCCAGCTCCGCCACACAGACGGCCATCATCATCGGTCCCGCACTGGGTGGTTTCGCCTACGTGGCCGGCCCGGGCGTGGTCTACGCCATCAGTGCCACGCTGTTCGCCGTGGCCGCCTGCCTGGTCACCGCGCTCAAGCTGCGCCAGGCCGCGCAGCGGCTGACCACGCCGGTCAGCATCGCCACGCTGTTTGCGGGTTTTTCGTATATCCGCGGCCGGCCGGTGCTGCTTGGCGCGATTTCGCTGGATCTCTTTGCCGTGCTGCTGGGCGGCGCCACCGCGCTGCTGCCCATCTACGCGCGCGACATCCTGCATACCGGCCCCTGGGGCCTGGGCCTGCTGCGCTCGTCGCCCGCCATCGGCGCACTGGCGACCGCGCTATGGCTCGCCCACCATCCGATGAACCGCCGCGTGGGTCGCGTGATGTTCGGCGCGGTGGCCGTCTTTGGTATGGCGACGATGGTGTTCGGCATCTCGCACTGGCTGCCGCTGTCGATGGCGGCGCTGGTCATGCTTGGCGCCTCCGACATGATCAGCGTGGTGGTGCGCTCCACGCTGGTACAGCTCGATACGCCCGACGATATGCGCGGGCGCGTGGGCGCCGTCAACTCGGTCTTTATCGGCGCGTCCAACCAGCTTGGCGAGTTCGAGTCCGGCGTGACGGCCGCGCTGTTCGGGCCGGTTGGCGCGGTGCTGCTTGGCGGCATCGGCACGCTGATGGTGGTGGTGGTGTGGATGCGCCTGTTTCCCTCACTAGCCTCGCGCGACCGCTTGCACGATCACCCCGTCACGGCTTGAAATAAGGTCCAAACCGGCCGGTCCGAGCACCGGCCGGGTGCGGCGCCTGTTTTTCCTCGGCAATACCTCCTCCGCACCAAAGCGTACCCAATTCTGCGTGCTCCCGCGCAGGGGGCCGCACGATTCTCCCCACATAAAAATACGCCCAAGCCCGCTCCGGTGAAATTTTTTTCATTCGCGCCCGGCCCTTGCCCACGCAGGGCTGGCGCCGATTCGCCCAGCTGTCGTCGCGCATCTCCGGGAAACCAATTCCCCCGTTATTTGTCCTGAAAGTATTGCCAATTTCAATCAAATCCAGGCAATCGTCTGATATCAAGTCGGGACATCGCCGCATCGTGGCGCAGGCGCCGACGAGCGTGCTGCTGTCGGGCGGCATGGACGCCAGCCTGATCACCGGATTGCTCGCAGAATTTGCTCGCAGAAACGGGTACGCCCGACCTGCGCACCTACGCCTTCGGCTTCGGAATTGACCTGCTGTTGCCGTTCACGGCCCGATGCCACGCTCGTGCGTACCAACCTCTTCCTGAAATCTCTCGAACCGAACCATGAACCCCCCCGCATGCAGACACTGAAGATCGACCCGCTTTACCTCAAGACCACGCATGGCTACGCGCGCACACGCTTGTCCGTGCCGGTGCACCTTGCGTGCAGCGAAACGCCGCTGCCGCACGCCGGAGAACCGGCGCACCGCCGCCGCGACGACGACGCAGCCTGAGCCGCGCATGTCCAGCTTCTCCACACTGATCGCCGGAGCCGAATCCATGAACCTGAACTTCATCGAGCCCCACAAGCTGGAAGCAGCGTGGGCGTACCTGCTGCAACTGGTGGTGCAGCAAGGCCTGAACTGCATCGCCGCCATGCTGATCCTGATCCTGGGCTGGTGGCTCTCCGGGCGCGCCCGCGCCGCGGTGCTGCGCGCGTTTGACCGCCCGCGCGTGGACGCCACCTTGCGCCCGATGCTGGCTAGCGTCACGCAGTGGATCGTGCGCGTGATCACGGTGGTGCTGGTGCTGTCGCAGTTTGGCGTGCAGACCGCCAGCATCATTGCCATGCTCGGCGCCGCCGGCCTGGCCATCGGACTGGCGCTGCAGGGCACGCTGCAGAACATTGCCGCGGGCATCATGCTGGTGCTGCTGCGGCCGTTTCGCGTGGGCCAGTACATCGATGCGCAGGGCGTGGCCGGCACGGTGCGCGAGACGGGTTTGTTCATGACCGAGCTGACCACCTTCGACGGGGTTTGCCTGCGCGTGCCCAACGGCAAGATCTGGGGCAGCGCCATCACCAACTACAGCGAGAATCCCACCCGCCGGCTCGACATCGAAGTCACCGTCAACTTTGGCGCCGACATCCAGGCCGCGCTCGATGCGCTGCGCGCCATGCTCGCCGCCGAGGAGCGCATCCTGGCGGACCCGGCCTCCGAGGCCATGGTGATCAACTACGCTGCGCAGGGCGTGACGCTCAACGTGCGCTGCTGGGTTGCCGCCGGGGATTACTGGAACGTGCGCTTCGCTTTCTACCAGCGCATCAAGCAGGTGCTCGAAGCCGCCGGCTGCGCCATCGCCGTGCCGGTGCAGGAGTGGCGCGTGTCCGAGGACGCGCAAGCGACCGCGCCCGTCGCGCCGGGCCCCGCGCATCGCCTGAGCTGACGAACCAAGCTCTTCGGCTCCCGCTGCAGCGGTGCGCAAGCACCCCGGCGGCGATCAAGGCTTGTGGCGAGCGCTTGCGCCGCCATTGGCCACTCCATTTCTCTCGCCCCTTTGGGTTCTTCACCGGTATCCGCGTTTCGTTGCGCCACGCGGCGAAACACGGCTTGCCTTCAATCTCTGGAATTGGATTTGCAGTCTGCACACAAGCTCGAACTGAACCCCATTGCCCGAAAGTCCTGTGCGCCGCGCGCAAGGCTGGCGCGGTGCCTGCCTGCGCTGGCCTGCGCCACCGTGCTCGCCCCCGCCGCACCGACTGCGCACGCGCAGGGCAGCCTCACGCTGTACGGGTTTGCCGACGTCGGCATCTTCCGTCCCGCGCCCGGCCAGCCCATTCAGCTCGGCACCATGCAGCGCAGCTTCATCGGCCTGCGCGGCAACGAGACCTTGGCCCCCGGCTGGGCCGCCACCCTGAACCTGCAAACACGCTTCGACATGGGCGATGGCCGGCTCGAAGCCAGCGGCGCCACGCCGTATTTCCAGGGCGAATCCACTATTGGCATCCAGTCGCCCTACGGCGATCTGCGCGTTGGCCGTGCGCTGACGCCGATGTGGCAATACGACTGGCAGTACGACAGCTGGGACAATTTCAACCGCGTGAGTTCGGTGGCGTGGTACGTGTACCACCCGTCCTATCGCACCGATCCGTACCACAATGGCCCCGCGGGCGAATACTCGCGCCTGAACAACGGCGTGTTCTACGACTCGCCGAAATGGGGCGGGATACACGTGCACGTATCCGCCGGTGTTGAGAAGAATGAAACGCCGGATGCCGCCGGCAACCGGGACCGCACGCGGCCGCTGGCGGCCTCGCTCAACTACGATGCCGGGCCCTGGTCGGCCATGCTGACGGCGGAGCGCAATTCGGCGTATGACAATACGTGGTTCGCGGGGCTGGCCTACGCGTTCACCAAGGTGCGGCTGATGGCCTCGTACAGCCAGACCCATCTAAGCGCCGCGAGCCAGGCCTTCCTCGGCGACGCCAGCGCCAGGCGCAGCGCCGCCACGCTTGGCGTCAACTGGCGCGTGGGCGCCTATACGCTGAAGCTTTCGGGCGCGCGCGATTTCCAGGGCTATGGCGCGGCGGGCGTGACCGACTACGTCACCAGCGGGGTGGACTATGCGCTATCGAAGCGCACCACGCTGTATGGCGCGGTGTCGTATCGCCACAGCCGCTACGCAAGTGGCGGTACCGGATTTGGCGCCGGTATCAGCCACAGCTTCTAAGCCGCGCACAAGCTATCTCGCGTCAGCCTTCCTCGGCAAACAGCGAGCAGGCTCCCGCCTCCGCCGTGCTCACATGACGGCGGAAATTGGCAAACAGGTCGCGCCCCACGCCGTGCCGGTTGGCTGAGAGGTCGGGCGGCGTCACCGAGCGCGCGGCCCATTCCGTTTCGGGGACCAGCACCGTGAGCACGCCCGCATGCGCGTCCACGCGCATCGGGTCGCCATCGCGCACGCGGGCGATGCCGCCACCACTCAATGCCTCGGGGCACACATGGATGGCGGCCGGCACCTTGCCCGACGCGCCGGACATGCGTCCGTCCGTCACCAGCGCCACGTGGAAGCCGCGGTCCTGCAGCACGGTCAGCGTGGGTGTGAGCTTGTGCAGCTCCGGCATGCCGCAGGCGGCCGGCCCTTGCCATGGCAGCACCGCGATAAAGTCACGCTCCAGCTCGCCGCGCTTGAACGCTTCGATCAGCGCGTCTTGCGTGTGGAACACCATCGCCGGGGCTTGCACGATGTGGTGCTCGGGCTTGACTGCCGATATCTTCAGCACGGCGCGGCCGATATTGCCGTCGAGCAGCTTGATGCCGCCTTCCGGCGCGAAAGGCTGGCCGGCGGCGCGCACGATGGTGTCGTCCAGCGGCGCTTCGGGCCCGTCGATCCAGGTGAGCTGGCCATCGCGCAGCACCGGCTCGCGCGTGTAGTCGGCCAGGCCCTTGCCGACCACGGTGGTCACGTCGTCGTGCAGCAGGCCAAGCTGCAGCAAGCCGCGAATCACCAGCCCGAGTCCGCCGGCGGCCTGGAACTGGTTCACATCCGCGCTGCCGTTCGGATACACGCGCGCCAGCAGCGGTACCACTTCCGATAGCTCGGCAAAATCGTCCCAGCCCAGCACGATGCCCGCGGTGCGCGCCATCGCCACCAGGTGCAACGTATGGTTGGTGGAGCCGCCGGTGGCCAGCAGGCCGACGATGCCATTGACGAAGGCGCGCTCGTCGAGCACGTCCGCTACCGGCGTATAGCGAGCGCCGCCATGCACAAGGCGTAACGCCTGACGCGCGGATTCGCGCGTGAGGGCTTCGCGCAGTGGCGTGTTGGGATTGACGAAGGCGGTGCCGGGCAGGTGCAGGCCCATGATCTCCATCAGCATCTGGTTGGAGTTGGCGGTGCCGTAGAAGGTGCAGGTGCCCGGGCCGTGATATGACTGGCTCTCCGCCTCCAGCAACTCCGCGCGGCTGAGCTTGCCCTCGGCATAGCGCTGGCGCACGCGGGCCTTTTCCTCGTTGCCGATACCGGTGGTCATAGGGCCGCCTGGCACGAAGATGGCGGGCAGGTGGCCGAACGACAGCGCGCCCATCACCAGCCCCGGCACGATCTTGTCGCACACGCCGAGGTACAGCGCGCCGTCGAACATCTGGTGCGACAGCGCCACCGCCGTGGATAGCGCAATCACGTCGCGCGAGAACAGCGAGAGATCCATGCCGTCCTGGCCCTGCGTCACGCCATCGCACATGGCGGGCGTGCCGCCGGCGAATTGCGCGGTGCCGCCCGCCTCCAGCGCGGCTTCCTTGAGCCATTGCGGATACTCCGCCAGGGGCTGGTGCGCCGACAGCATGTCGTTGTAGGACGAGACGATGGCGAGGTTGGGGCGCTCCTGCGCTTTCAGGCGGATCTTGGCCTGCTCAGGCATGGCCGCCACGGCGTGCGCGAGGTTGGTACACGAGAGCTGCGCGCGTTCCACCTTCTGTCCCGCCATGGCGCGGGTGCGATCCATGTAGGTCTGGCGGGTGGCGGCGCTGCGCGCCACGATGCGGGCGGTGACCCGTTCCAGGACTGGGTGACTTGGCATGGGGATCTCCTGCGTGGGTGCTTTTTCAGCCTAGTGCACTTTGGGGAGGGGCGCACGGTTGGTGAGCGGCCGGTGCGCGGTCGGTGCACGCTTGGCGCCAGTATGAGCCGCTGCACGTTTTCTCCACAAGTGCTAGACTCCGCCGCATTCTCAGGAGTTCAAACGACATGAAGCAAGCAGCGCAACGCCCCGCCATCGCAGCGTTTGCCGCGGCACCTTACGGTGAGCGCGTGCTGCTGGCTATTCACGTCTAGTCTTCCGAGCATCCCGCCCGGAAGGCTGCAAGGCCAGTTCCGGGAACGACGAAACCGATCATCGCCAACCCCGGACGGCCCGCAGGCCCGCCGGGGTTTTGTTTTTTTGTTTCGCCACCATCTGACACGCCATGCGTACCTACGACAAGTTGATTGCCACGATTCAAACCGGCCAAGGGAACGGGGGCTTGCGCTCGTCCCTTGGTGCGGTAACGGCGTCGTCTGGCGTAGTCACCGAGACCTTTGCGTGCCGCATGCGGCATGCCGGCGCCGCCTCGCAAGCGATCCCATAGCCTCCTGGCTGCACATGCAGTCCGGGAGGCCTCGCAGATCGCCTCCCAGGGACCACAAACACCCTGGCAGGCACGCACCCGCCAGGGTGTTTGCATTCAGGCAGCCCATCATGGAAAGCAGAAACGAAAGCAGGAAGGAAAGCAGGAAGGAAAGCAGGAAACTCAGGAACATCGGCATCATCGCCCACGTGGACGCGGGCAAGACCACCACGTCGGAACGCATCCTGTTCTACACCGGTGCCAGCCACAGGCTGGGCGAGGTGCATGACGGCGCCGCCACCATGGATTTCGATCCACAGGAGCAGGCGCGCGGCATCACCATCAACAGCGCGGCCACCACCGTGTACTGGCGCGGGCACCAGATCAACCTGATCGATACCCCGGGCCACATCGATTTCAACATCGAGGTGAACCGCTCGCTGCGCGTGCTCGACGGCGCCGTGGTGGTGTTCGACGGCGTGGCCGGCGTGGAGCCGCAGACGGAGACCAACTGGCGCCTGGCGGACCACTACCGCGTGCCGCGCCTCGCGTTCATCAACAAGCTGGATCGCACCGGCGCGGATTTCCTGCGCGTGGCCGGCATGATCGAAGAACGCCTCGGCGTGGTGCCGCTTGTGCTGCAGTTGCCGATCGGCCGCGAAGGCGATTTCCACGGCGTGGTCGACCTCGTGAGCATGCAGGCCCTGCTATGGCAAGGCGGCACGGGTTACGTGACCGATGCCGTGCCGCCGGCGCTGGCGGAGCAGGCCGGGGCCTGGCGCCAGCGTTTGCTGGAAACGCTGGCCGAGCAGGACGATGCCTTGCTGGAAGACTACCTGGCGGGCCGCGAGCCGGCCGGTGACGCCCTGCGCGCAGCCATCCGGCGCGCGACCATCAGCGGCGCCGTGGTGCCCGTGCTGGCGGGTTCCGCCTTCAAGAACAAGGGCGTGGAGCCTTTGCTCGATGCGGTGACTGCGTACCTGCCAGAACCTGGCGAAGCGGGCCGCCATGCAGTGAGCGCGGACGTTGACCAGCCGCTGGTGGCGCTCGCCTTCAAGGTCGTGCACGACGCGCACGGCACGCTGACGTTCGTGCGCGTGTATCGCGGGCGGCTTGCTGCCGGCGACACCGTGCTCAACGCGGGCAGCGGCAAGCGCGAGCGGGTGGCAAGGCTGTACGAGATGCACGCGGACCGCAAGCAGGAGCTGGCGGTTGCCGTGGCCGGCGACATCGTGGCGATCGCGGGCCTCAAGGCCACCATCACCGGCGACACGCTGACGGATCCCGCGCACCCCATGGTGCTGGAAACGATTGACACGCCCGAGCCGGTGATCGACGTGGCCATCGAGCCGAAGAGCCAGTCCGACCAGGCCGGCTTGTCGCGCGGGCTGCAAGTGCTGGTGCAGGAAGATCCGAGCCTGCGCCTGCGCCAGGATCCGGAGAGCGGGCAGACGTTGCTGTCCGGCATGGGCGAGCTGCAGCTGGAGGTCACGCTGGAGAAGCTGCGCACGCGCTTTCATGTGGAGGTCACGGTAGGCCGCCCGCAGGTGGCGTATCGCGAAACGCTGACCCGTGCCGCCGATGCGCGCTACCTGCATCGCAAGCAAAGCGGTGGCCCGGGCCAGTACGCGGAAGTGGTGCTGCGCTTCGAGCCGCTGGCGCGCGGCGAGGGCGTCCGGTTCGAGAGCCGCATCAGCGGCGGCGCGGTGCCGCGCGAGTTCGTGCCAGCGGTGGAGGCCGGCATCCGGCGCGCGGCTGCGCAGGGCGTGCTCGCGGGCTACCCGGTGGTGGATGTCCAGGCCATCTTGCTGGACGGCAGTTATCACGAGCGCGACTCCTCGGCCCTGGCCTTCGAGACCGCGGCCGCGTCCGCCTTCCGCGAAGCCGCGCGGCAGGCCGCGCCCGTGGTGCTGGAACCGGTGATGAGCGTGGAAGTGGTGACGCCCGCCGACCATGTGGGTGACGTCATCGGCGATATCCACCGGCGCCGTGGCATGGTGCGCGGGCAATCGCAACGCGGTGGCGGAAACACCACGGTGGTGCAGGCGCATGTGCCGCTGGCCAGCCTGTTCGGCTATATCGGCAGCCTGCGCGCGCTGACCTCGGGCCGCGCCAGCTTTGCCATGCAGTTCGATCACTATGCCGCGGCACCAGCCGCGGCGGTGGTGGAGATGGCTGGCTGAGCCTGACGGCAGCTGCAATCGGGCGGGCGCCGCGTGGGCGTCCGCCTCTTGCTCAGACGTCGATGATCACCAGCGTGCCGTGGCTGCCGGGCAGCACGGCATGTGGGATGCCGGCAAGGGCGAGGTACATCTGCCCGGGCTCGACGACAACCGTGCCGGCTTCGCCTTGCACTTGCAACATAAGCCGTCCGCTCACCACGAGCAGGCCTTCGTTGTAGTCATGCGTCTCGGCTTCATACGCTTGTTCATCCATGCGCAGCACCTTGATGCGGGCGGGGCCGACCTGGCCCAAGACCGTGGACTTCCATGCGCTCGGCAGCGCGGCGGCAAGGTCGTCAAACTGAATCAGCGGCACTGGCGTGGCTCCGGGTTGGCCTAGACGCGCTTCGGGATATCCAGGCCCTTTGCCACCGCGGGACGCGCAAGGAAGGCCTCGAGCGCGCGCGTGACGTGGGGGAAGTCCTGGATGCCGACCAGCTCGCCGGCCTCGTAGAACCCGATCAGGTTGCGCACCCAAGGGAAGGTCGCGATGTCGGCAATGGTGTAGGTGTCGCCCATGATCCAGGCACGGTCCGCGAGGCGTCCGTTGAGCACGGCCAGCAAGCGCTTGGCTTCCGCGACATAGCGGTCGCGCGGGCGCTTGTCCTCGTATTCCTTGCCGGCGAACTTGTTGAAGAATCCCAGTTGCCCGAACATCGGCCCGATGCCGCCCATCTGGAACATCAGCCACTGGATGGTCTCGTAGCGGCCCGCGGGATCTTGCGGGATGAACTTGCCGCTCTTGTCGGCAAGGTAGAGCAGGATCGCGCCGGACTCGAACAGGGCCAGCGGCTGGTCGCCGGGGCCGTTCGGGTCGAGGATGGCGGGAATCTTGTTGTTGGGGCTGATCGACAGGAATTCCGGTGTGTACTGGTCATTGGAGTCGAAACGCACCAGGTGCGGTTCGTACGGCAGGCCGGTTTCCTCGAGCATGATCGAGACCTTGACGCCATTGGGCGTGGGCAGCGAATAGAGCTGGATCCGCTCCGGGCGCAAGGCGGGCCATTTATTGGTAACGAGGAAGGCGGAAAGATTGGTCATGGAAATCCGTAGGAATGGATGGGCTGGGGCAATGGTTGGCCTTGGCGGCCGATGAGGATGGCCGTGCCGGGGTTCGCCGCGGGGCCTGCCCGGGCGAGCGCCGTGTCACTTCGGCTTGTCGTCGCCGTCGGGTGGGCTGACGCCGGCGGCGACCAGGCAATCGCGCAGGTGCTTGATCTCCTGCTTGGCGCAGACATTGCCATGGTGCGGGTGATGAAGGTAGAACTCGTACTCGTTGAGCACCACCCTGAAGCGGGCGCCCTGGATTGGCTCCACCTTCGCGCCGAGTTGCTGCAGCAGCGATTCCACCTCGCGCCAGTGGATGTTGTTGCTGAGCGGGTGACTGAAGATCGACTGCAGGAGGCTGCGGGATTTGTGGCTCATGGCGCGGTCAGGCTTCTTCGGCGGCAATAGCCGTAGCATACAAGAGCGGGTGGGTTGGCGCTTGCTGCACCCGCGAGAGGCCTCCCGCGCTTGTCCTGTCTCAGCCCTTGCCCAGCGCCAGGTAGGCACGCGGTGTGGTGCCGGTGTAACGGCGGAACAGGGCAATGAAGCTGCTGACGCTGGCGTAGCCCAGGCCTAGCGCCACGGCTGTGACGCTTTCGCCAGCCACCAGCCGCTCCATGGCCGCCAGCATGCGCAACTGCTGGCGCCATTGCGCCAGGGTCCAGCCGGTGTCGGCCTGAAAGTGTCGGGTGAGCGTGCGGCGGCCCATGCCGATGCGCGCCGCCCAGCCATCCAGGCCGGTGTTGTCGTCCGGGCTGGCCAGCAAGGCGGTGGCCATGCGCAGCAGGCGCGGCTCCTGGGGCATGGGCAGGAACAGTGTTTGCGCCGGCTGGCGGATGAAGTCATCGGCAAAGACCGCCAGGTAATGCTCGCGCATCGGCCCGGACGGCGGCTCGGCTTGCGCCAGCGTGTCGAGCAGCGCGGCCAGCAGCGGCGACAGGCGTACCACTTTGAGGGTTTCCGGCATGGCGGCACGGCTCCATGCCTCGTCGAAATACAGGCTCATGCCGGTCATCGCGCCATGGATGTGCGCACCGTGCGATGCATACGGCGGCACCCAGCCGATGCAGCCGGTCGGCATCAGCCAGCGCCCGCCACCGGCCTCGATGCTGACCACGCCGGACTTCACCGTGAACAGCTGGCCCTCGGCATGCGCATGGGGCACCTGCTCCTGGGCGGCTTCATGCGCGATTGGCCGGATTTCTCGTAGCGACATCGGTTTGGCCCGTTTCGAATATAAGTTGGCATTCTATCGTTAGATGGCAATGCGGTGAGTGCCTAGACTGGCGGCTCCAACCCAGCCAGGAGCGATGCATCGTGAATGCCAACGTCAATGCCAACATCAACCCTCAGCCCCTTGCCGAACGTCTCGGCCAGCCCGTGGCGGCCGTGCTCGATAGCCTGAGCGCCTTGCTTGCCCAGCAAGGCCGGCGGCTGCACACGCAGCAGCCACGCAGCGCCCCCGCCGACTTCCACGCACTGCGGGCGGCGTTCGACCAGCACAGCGGCGCCGTCGGCTCGGCGCTGAAAAGGGCCTTGCTCGAGCGCTGGCCGCGGATCCCGTTCTCCGAGCAGGAACTGGAGAGCGGCGAGCAGCAGGCGCCTGAGTATGCCGACGCTTACTGGGTTTGCGACCCCATCGATGGCGCCCTGCACTACCTGAGCGGCATGCCGGGCTGGACCATTGCACTGTGCCTGGTGGTAGAAGGCGTGCCAGCACTGGCGCTGGTGCATGACCCGGCCACCGGGCGGACGTATCGGGCGGTGGCCGGCCAGGGCGCCGATTGCGATGGGGCACCATTGCGCGCCAATGCGCGTGGGGAGCTGGCCTCGGCGCTGATTGCCACGGCGCATCCCAACTGGCCAGGGCAGGTGCGCAACGATACCGCGGCCTTTCTGGATCGCTTTGGCCGTTTGTTGCCGCAGGTGTTCGGGCAGCGCGTATACGGTCCTACGTCGTTGTTGCTGGCGCTGGTTGCCGGTGGCGCGCTAGACGGCTACTGGGAATGCGGACAGGATTACTACGACTGGTTGCCAGGCGTGTTGCTGGTGACCGAGGCGGGTGGCGTGGTGACCGCGCTGGATGGCAAGCCGTTTACGTGGGGGTGCCAGGGGATCGTCGCCGCCGGGCCGGCCATGCATGGTGGGTTGAGTTCGGCACTGGCGGGACAGGGCTGATTCCACTGCCATTGCATCCCGCCCCGGCTACGCAGAAACGGGTACGCTTTGCCGAGCCGGGGCGTGTTTGCCCCGTTCCCGCCCCTGTTCCCGATGCCCGCCTAGCCGGAGAAATCGCCGTGCCGGCCGGCACCCCCGACAAAGCGGGCGGCCCCCTGGATGCCCTCCTCGAACACGATCGGCGTGCCGTTGATGCCTTCGGCCCGCAGTGCGTCGGCCAGCGGCAGGTCCCATTGCCCGTAGGCGGAGGCCCGGTCCGCCAGCATGCAGCGCTGCGGGAAGGCGGCCAGCTCATGCGCCAGCGCCTCGGCCGCGGCGCGGGCCTGGCCGGGCTCGACCATGCGGTTGGCCAGCCCCATGGCGAGCGCTTCCTCGGCGGGCACCGGGCGGCCGCTCAGGATCATGTCGAGCGCGCGGCCCATGCCGACGATGCGCGGCAAGCGCACCGTGCCGCCGTCGATCAGCGGTACGCCCCAGCGCCGGCAGAACACGCCGAAGACGGCATCGCGCTCCGCCACGCGCAGGTCCGCCAACAGCGCCAGCTCCAGCCCGCCCGCTACCGCATAGCCGCTGACCGCGGCTACCAGCGGCTTGGAAAGCGCCATCCGGCTCGGGCCCATCGGGCCCGCGCCACCGCCTTGCGGATCCAGCTCGTGACGGCGCGTCGGGTCGCTCACCGCCGACAGGTCGGCGCCGCCGCAGAAATGCCCGCCCGCGCCCCATAGCACGGCCACGCGCAGCGCCGGGTCGGATTCGAACCCGGCAAATGCCTCGCGCAGCGCCAGCGCCATCGGGCCGTCCACGGCGTTGCGCTTGTCGGCGCGGTCCAGAATGATGGTGAGGACCGGGCCGGACGTTTCGGTCCTGACATAATGGTTGGGCTGACTGGGCTTACTATCCATGCTCGTATCCTCGGTGCCTGCGCCTGGCAGGGGTGAATTGCACGAATCGGGCACTTTCCAGGTGTTTTTCCACATGCATAAATATTTCATCGGATGATATATTTGTGCCAAGAAAAGAAATATTTCTGGTTTACCCTTCGCGGCATCCTTTGCCGCCTACGCTGCTCCCGCTTTCGACCCATGCATGAAATAGAGATCCGCGAGCCCTCGGCGACCGACCTGGTCCTGGACCTGCTCTATGGCCATCCGGAGCGTACCCTGCCAGTGCAGGCGCTGGCGCGCGGCGCCGAGGTGATGGGCATCGGCACGCCCAGCGTGCGTGTGGCGCTGACGCGCTTGCAGCGCCAGGGCCGCATCGTCAAGACGGAGCGTGGCTGCTACGCGGTGCTGCCGGAAGGCAACCCGGTCTACGACGAGGTCGAGCATTGGTTCGAAAAAGAGAGCCGGCTGGGGCACTGGGCTGGCGACTGGCTGGTGGTGCAGGACGCCGCCGTGGCGCGCAGCGAGAAGACCGCCTGGCGCCACCATGCGCGCGCGCTCTCGTTGTCCGGCTTTCGGGTGCTGGCCGCTGGCATCAACGTGCGCCCGGACAATCTCGCGGGCGGCGCCCCGGCCATACGTACCGCGTTGTCCCGGCTCGGGATGGCCGGCGCCAGCCTGCTCTTTGTGGGCCGCGAGTTCGATGCCGATGCCGCCGCGCGCATGGTGCAGCTGTGGGATGTGCCGGCGCTGCAATCCGCGTACCGCCGCGCGCTGGCGCAACTTGAGCGCAGCCAGGCCAAGCTGGCGCGCATGGCGCCGGATGCCGCCGCGCGCGAAGCCATGCTGGTGGGCCGCGCCATCATCCGCGCCATCGTGCGCGATCCGCTGCTGCCCGAGGCCATCATGGACCCGGCGCCCCGCCGCGCCCTGATCGAGGCCACGCGCGCCTACCAGCTCCAGGCTCGCGGCCTGTGGGTGGATCTGCTGCTCGGCTAGCGCGCGCAGGCAAACCTCCGCGGCCGCGCCGAGCGTTCCACGCCTCGCCAAGCGGCAGCGACTCAACTAAACTGGCCGGAACTTATGCGGCGCACCACGGCACTCAGTAAAGTGACGCGCACTGGTGTTCCTGGAACCCCGCAGGCCCCGCCGGGCCCTTGCGCCGCACTCACGTTGGCCAAGACAAGGAGTACAGGGTGAGCATGCCCGATTTCGACATGGTGCTGTTCGGTGGCACCGGGGACCTGGCGCGGCGCAAGCTGCTGCCGGCGCTGTTCGATGCACACCGCGCGGGTCTGCTTCATCCCAACGCCCGCATTCTTGCCACCGGCAGCCATCCCCTTTCCACCGAAGACTATATCGGTTCGCTGGAGCAGAGCGTGCGGCCGGGTCTTGAGCATGCACCACCCGAAGCCTGGGCCACCTTCCTTGCGCGCATCAGCTACGTGCAGGCCGACGCCCGCGTGCCCGAGCACTTCGACGCGCTGGCGGCCAAGGTGCTGCAGCGCTCGCCAGAGGTGGTGGTGTGCTATCTCGCCACCGGGCCGCATATCTTTGTCCCCATCTGCGAGCAGCTCGCGCGCACCGGGCTCAATCATCCCAATGTCCGCATCGTCCTGGAGAAGCCGCTCGGGCACGACCTGCATTCGTCCGACGCGATCAACTCGGCCGTGGCGCAGTACTTCGCCGAAGACCAGATCTACCGGATCGACCACTACCTGGGCAAGGAGTCGGTGCAGAACCTGATGGCGATCCGCTTCGGCAACGCGCTGTTCGAGCCGCTGTGGCGCCGCGAATGGGTGCAGGACGTGCAGATCACCATCGCCGAGGAGCTTGGCGTGGAAACGCGCGGCGAGTTCTACGACAACACCGGCGCGCTGCGCGACATGGTGCAGAACCACCTGCTGCAACTGCTGTGCATGGTGGCGATGGAGCCGCCCACCAGCCTGTCCGAGGATGCGATCCGCGACGAAAAGATCAAGATCCTCAAGGCGCTCAAGCCCATCACGCCGCAGGACGTGGCCGAGAAAACCGTGCGCGGGCAGTACCGTGCCGGCGCCGTGGGCGGCAAGCCGGTGGTGGGCTACCTCGACGAGAAGGGCATCGCGCCCGACAGCCATACCGAGACCTTTGTCGCCATCAAGGCCGAGATCGCCAACTGGCGCTGGTCTGGCGTGCCGTTTTACCTGCGCACCGGCAAGCGCATGCAGTCGCGCGTGGCGGAGATCGTCATCCACTTCCGCGATGTGCCGCACGCCATCTTCCCGCGCCCGCTGACCTTGTCGCCGCAGAACCGGCTGGTGATCCGGCTGCAACCGGAGGAAAGCATCCGCCTGTATTTCCTGGTCAAGCAGCCCGGTGATACGGTGGCGCTCACGGGCACCTCGCTCGACCTGGACTTCGCCAACTCCTTCAAGGTGCGCCGCGCAGGCGCCTACGAGCGCTTGCTGCTCGATGTCATTCGCGGCCGCCTCGGGCTGTTCGTGCGGCGCGACGAGCAGGCGCAGGCGTGGCGCTGGGTCGAGCCCATCATCGATACGTGGGCTGGCAGCACCATGCCGCCCAAGGCGTATACCGCCGGCACATGGGGTCCGGCCTCTTCGTCCGCGCTGATGTCGCGCGACGGCTCGCTCTGGCACGAAGAGGTGTGAGCCGCGCCCGCTGATCATTGATAGACCCTCATTCGAACAGGAGACACTGCCCATGCGACGCTACGAACATACCTCCGAGGCGGACCTGGCCGAAGCGATGGCGATCTCGGTAGCCCACGCGCTGGAGATCGCCATCGGCGTGAACGGCTGGGCGGTGCTGGCGGTGTCCGGCGGCCGCTCGCCGGTGGCGATGTTCGAGCGCCTGCGCCATCGCACCATCCGCTGGGACGCGGTCACCATCACGCTCGTCGACGAGCGTGTGGTGCCGCCCGACCATGACGACAGCAACGGCGCGCTGGTGCGCCGCCACCTGCTGCGCGAGGCGGCTGGCAAGGCGGCCTTCGTGCCGCTGGTGGCCGACGCCGCCGAAGTGGTCGACCCCGCCAGCGCGGTGGCACGGCTGAACGCGGCCTGGCGCCAGCCCGACGTGATCGTGCTGGGCATGGGCGAGGATGGCCACACCGCTTCGCTGTTTCCCGAGGCGCCCGAGTTGGAGCAGGCCCTTGCCGAGCCGCAGCCGGGCTATATGGTCACGCATCCGCGCGAGGCGCCGCACGCGCGCATCACGCTGAACCTGGCGGCGCTGCTGGCTGCCGAGCGCGTCTTCCTGTCGTTCGCGGGGCCCGTCAAGACGGCCGTGTTCGCGCGCGCCTGCAAGGGACCTACCCCGGCGTTGCCCATCAGCCTGGTGCTGAGCCGGCACCGGCATGGCACCGATGTCTTCTCGGCCTGACGCCATGCAGAGCTTTCCACGCCTGCTGGGCGATGTCGGCGGTACCAATGTGCGCTTTGCGCTGGAGACCGCGCCGCAGCGCATCGGCCCGGTGACCGCGCTTAAAGTCGCCGATTTCCCCTCGCTCGAGGCTGCCATGCAGCACTACCTCGGCGGCTTGCCGGCCGGCATTGCCAGGCCGCGCCACGCGGCCGTAGGCCTCGCCAACCCGGTGACCGGCGATCGCGTCAAGCTGACCAATCACGCCTGGGCGTTCTCCATCTCGCAGATGCAGCGCTCGCTGGGCCTGGACCTGCTGCTGGCCATCAACGATTTCACCGCGTTGGCGCTGGGTTTGCCACACCTTGGCACGCAGGACCTGACACCGCTGCGCCAGGGCGTGGCCGTGGCCGGCGCGCCGCTCGCGCTGGTGGGGCCGGGCACCGGGCTGGGCGTGTCCGGGCTGGTGCCCGCGCGCTCCGGGCCGGCCGTGGCGCTGGCCGGCGAGGGCGGCCATATCGAGCTGATGCCGGAGACCGAAGACGAATGGACCGCGTGGCGCGCGGCGCACCAGGCCTTCGGCCGTGTCTCGGCCGAGCGTCTTTTGTCGGGCATGGGGCTGTCGCTGACGCATGCCGCGTTGCACGCAGAAACGGGTACGCCCCTGGCTCGCCAGCTCGAACCGGCAGCGGTAACCGAAGGCGCGATTCACCGGCACGACCCGCTCTGCGAGCGCGCGCTTGCCGTGTTTTGCGGCTTGCTGGGTTCCGTGGCGGCCGATATTGCGCTGGTACTGGGTGCGCGTGGCGGCGTTTACCTGGGCGGCGGCATCGTGCCGCGCTTCGTGCCCGCGCTGCGCAACTCCGCGTTCAACGCGCGCTTTACCGCCAAGGGGCGGATGAGCGCGTACCTGGAAAGCCTGCCGGTTTACGTGATCAACGCGCAGTACCCGGCGCTGCCCGGACTGGCGCAGGCGCTGGAGGAAGCGATCACGCACGGCGTCGACGGCGATGGCGATGGCGATGGCGCCAGTCGAGCCAACCCGGCCAACCAACCTAACCCTGCCTGATCCGGACCTGACCATGCGAGTGTTGCTGGTGGAAGACGACGCCATGATCGGCGATAGCGTGAAGCTGGCATTGCGCCAGGAAGGCTTCGCGGTGGACTGGGTGCAGGACGGCGAGGCCGGCCTGGCCGCGGCCACCCAGTCGGGCGGCCCCGATGGCGAGGCCTGCTATGCGCTGATCCTGCTCGACCTGGGCCTGCCGCGCCGCTCCGGGCTGGAGGTGCTCGCCGCGCTGCGCGCGCGCGGCGTGAATACGCCAGTGCTGATCCTGACCGCGCGCGACGCCGTGGCCGATCGCGTGGCGGGACTGAACGCCGGCGCTGACGACTACCTCGTCAAGCCCTTCGACCTGCAGGAACTGGCCGCGCGCATGCACGCGCTGGTGCGCCGCGCCGAAGGCCGGGCGGAGCCGCTGCTGCGCTATGGCGGCATCGTGATCAATCCCGTGACTCGCGAGGCCACTCTTGACGGCGAGGCGGTGCGCCTGTCGGCGCGCGAGTTCGGCTTGCTCTCGGCGCTGCTGGCGCGGCCCGGCAAGGTGTGGTCGGTGGCACAGCTGGAGGAGCGCCTGTACGGCTGGGGCGATGAAGTCGGCAGCAACACAGTGGAGGTCTACATCCACGCGCTGCGCAAGAAATTCGGCGCGGGGCTGATCCGCAATATCCGCGGCGTGGGCTATGTGGTGCCCAAGCTCGAAGCCGGGAGCGCGGGCTGATGCGTTCCATCCAGAGAACCCTGCTGTGGTGGCTTGCCCTGGGCCTGCTGGCCGGCATCGCCATTGCCACCGCGCTGATCTACGGGCAGGCCCGGCAGGAAGCCAACGCACTGTTCGACTACCAGATGAAGCAGGTGGCCGCCGCGCTGCCCAGCCAGTTCGCCGATCCGGTGATGCCGCCGTTCGTTGCGCAGCAGTCGCCCGGCGCGCCGGGCTCGCCTAGCGACAGCCTGTTCCATGCCGATGAAGACGTCGTGATCCATATCTGGGATGGCTCCGGCCGCAGCCTGTATTTGTCGCACGCGCATCCGGCGTTGCCGCCGCGTGCCGAGCTGGGATTTTCCAACGTCAAGACCGCGCAGGGCGAATGGCGGATCTACAGCGTGCAGCTCGGGCTCGGCGTGGTGCAGATTGCCCAGCCGATGTCGGCGCGCAGCGAGGTTGCCGCGCGCATGGCGCTACGCACCGTGGCGCCCCTGCTGTTGCTGCTGCCGCTGATTGGCTGGCTGGTGTGGGTGGCCGTGGGACGCGGCCTGCGGCCCTTGCGCGAGATCGCCGCCGGGGTGCGCCAGCGTGACGCCAACGCCCTGGCCCCGCTGGCGGTCAGCCGCATGCCGGACGAGATCGCGCCGTTGACCGAGGCACTCAACCAGTTGCTGGCGCGGCTCTCCCACGCCATCGATACCCAGCGCGCCTTCGTGGCTGACGCCGCGCACGCGCTGCGCACGCCGCTGGCCGCGCTGCAGTTGCAGGCCCAGCTGGTGGAGCGCGCCGATACGGCCGAGGAGCGGCAGGAGGCCGTGGCCAAGCTGCGCCAGGGGCTGGAGCGGCTCACGCACATGGTGGCCCAGCTGCTCACGCTGGCGCGCCAGGAGCCCGGTGCGGCAGCGCCCCCGCATGAGCCGGTGGACCTGCGCGCGCTGGCGCAAAGCGTGGTGGCGGAGATGACCCAGGCCGCGCTCGACCGCCACATCGACCTGGGGCTCGACGCCGCCGCCGGCCCGGTCATGGTGCGCGGCGACGTCGATGCGCTGCGCATCCTGTTGACCAACCTGGTCGACAATGCGCTGCGCTATGTGCCGGCCGGCGGCAGGGTCGATGTGCTGGTTGGCCGGGGGCGGGCCGCGCCGGGCGGAGGAGAATCGGGTACGCAGAGCGCGGAACTGATCGTGCAGGACGATGGCCCGGGAATTGCCCCCGCCGAGCGCGCGCGCGTGTTTGACCGCTTCTACCGGGTGCCGGAAGCGCCCACCGGGGGCAGCGGGCTGGGCCTGGCCATCGTGGCGGAGATCGCGCAATCGCACGGCGCGCAGGTCTCGCTGGAAGATGCCGCGCCCGGGCTGCGCGTGCGGGTGGTGTTTCCCGCCGCGTGAGCGCGCGGCGGGGCCTCTTGTCAGCCTACCGGTGTGAGTACAGGCTCGCCGGCAAAATGCAGCCGGCTGTTTTCCAGGAACTGCCGCACCGAGGCATCGATGGCTTCTGGCGACCTGCCTGCCACGTGCGGGGTCAGGACCACATTGGGGCAGTCGAACAGCTCGGCGGGCGGCTCGGGCTCGGTCTCGTACACGTCAAGTCCGGCGCCGCCGAGCTTGCCGGCGCGCAGGGCATCAGCCAGCGCCGCGGTGTCGAGCACGCTGCCGCGCGCGATATTGACCACGAAGCCGCCCGGGCCCAACTGGGCCAGCACCTTGGCGTCGACCAGGTGGCGGGTGTCCGCGCCGCCGGGCGTGGCGATGATCAGGTAGTCGGCCCATTCGGCCAGCGCGCCGAGGTTGTCGAAATAGCGATACGGCGCGTCATCGCGCCGGGTCCGGTTGTGATAGCCCACCTCCAGGTCGAAGCCCAGGCCGCGCTGGGCAATGCGCCGGCCGATGGTGCCGAGGCCGAGAATCCCCATGCGCTTGCCCGACACATTGGGCTGCATCGGCAGCGCGGTGCGCCATTTGCCGGCGCGCGTGGCCTGGTCCAGGACCGGGATGGCGCGCACGGTGGCTAGCAGCAGCGCCATGGCGTGGTCCGCCACGCAGCTGTCGTTGGTGCCGGCGCCGTTGGCCACGACGATGCCGCGCGCACGGGCGTGGGCCACGGCAATGTTCTCGTACCCTGCGCCCAGCGCGCACACCAGCTCCAGCGCGGGCATGGCGTCGATCTCCGCAGCGGTGAGGCCGACCGTGCCGATCGTCAGCACCGCGCGCACGCGGGCGCCGGCCTCCCGGACCTGCGCGGCACGGGCCGCGCTGTCGGGCGCGTAGCGCACCTCGTATTGTTCGGCAATCCAGGACAGATGCTGTGCGCTGACGTGGCTGAGGACGAGCAGGAGCGGCTTCATGATGGGCAGGAGATTGTTTCGGGGCCGTTGGCGACGGCTGGGAGGAGGGTGAGCGGTCCCGGGACGGGGCCTAAGCTGCACCGCCGCATTGTAGCGGCGGTGCGCCGGGCTTGCTGGCGTGCTCCGGCGCTCCCTCGATTATCAAATACCTGCCAAGAGTGCTTCCAATCCTGGGTGGATGATCCGCCGGCGCGCCGTGACCATAATGGCTGGCAAGCATGCGGCCTTCCTTCTTGCCGCATGGATTGGCCATTGAAGGAAATTCAAGGAGTCTTGCCATGTTTCCCGATTTCAAGAACGCCAGGGTACTGGTGGTTGGCGGCAGTTCCGGCATCGGCCTGGCCACTGCGGCTGCCTTTGCCGAGCGCGGCGCCAGCGTCACGATTGCCTCGCGCTCGCAGGAAAAAGTCGATGCCGCTGTACGCACGCTGGCCAGCGCCGGCACGGTCAGCGGCGCCACGGTCGATATTACCGACGACGCCAGCGTGGCGCAGTTCATGGACGGCGCCACCCCGTGGGACCACGTCGTGATCTCCGCCGCGCAGACACCCACCGGCCCGGTGCGCCAGTTGCCGTTGGCCGATGCCTACGCCGCGATGAACAGCAAGTTCTGGGGCGCCTATCGCGTTGCGCGCCTGGTGCCGATCAGCGAGCATGGCTCGCTGACGCTGGTTTCGGGTTTCCTGGGCGTTCGGCCGAGCAAGGCATCCGTGCTGCAGGGCGCCATCAATGCCGCGCTGGACGCGCTCAGCCGCGGCTTGGCATTGGAACTGTCGCCGGTGCGCGTCAATACCGTCTCCCCGGGCCTGATCGCCACGCCGCTGTGGGACAAGCTGGACGGCGCCGCGCGCAAGGCCATGTTCGAAAACGTGGCCGCGCGGCTCCCGGCGCAGCGCATTGGCCAGCCCGAAGACGTGGCGCAAGCCATCCTTTACCTGGCCGGGACGGGCTTTGCCACGGGTTCGACGGTGCTGCTCGATGGCGGTGGCGCGATCGGCTGAGGCTCCGGATTGCTACGCAGAAACGGGTACGCTTTGGCGCGCGGGCAGTTGGTTCCGCCCGCGCGGCGGGCGCTCTGGCCGCTCCTCAAGCCTTGAACTGGAGCGGAAATACCGCTCTAATGCAGCGGATGCGACTTATCGACTCCGTGAAAATGAAGCCTGCCTTCCTGTCCGCCCTGCTGCTAGCCACTGCGCTGGCGGTCCCCATGGCCCCCGCCGCCGCGGCGCCACCGCCCGCTGCCACGCAGGCCGAGGTCACCCATCTCTTTGCCTACCTGGCAGGCTCGAATTGCCAGTTCAACCGCAATGGCAGCTGGTATCCGGCGCCAGATGCGGCTGCCCACCTCAAGAAGAAGTACGACTACCTGGCCGACAAGGGGGCCATCAGCACCAGCGAGAGCTTTATCGAACTGGGCGCGAGCAAGAGCAGCGTCAGCGGCAAGCCTTACCTGGTCAAGTGCGGCCAGGCCCAGCCGGTGGAGAGCGCACCGTGGCTAGGCGCCGAACTGGCGCGTTATCGGCAGAAGGCCGCGGGCAAGTAGGCGCGAGCCCCTCTCTTGCCGTTGCAACTGGGTTTCAAGGTACGCAGAAACGGGTACGCTTTTGCTTTTCGGCCACAAAGGTCGGCCCATGCACCCTGTCAGACGGCCACCGATAGCCAACCGGCGTTCGCCGAACCATACTTCAGTCCGGGCGGCATTCGGGCGGCACGCAAGCTGATCGTCGAATGCGGCCCAATGCGTCCTCATAGCCCCGTGCGCGCCTCGCCGCGCGGGGCTCTTCTCAGGCGCATACGATGCGGGCCCAGGCGTGCTCCGCCAAGGCCGCAAGGCTTGGCTAAGGAGAATCCGGATGCAGACTGCTATTTCCGATAACGAAAGCGCCCCTGCTGCCGTTCCTGCGGGTTCCTGGCGCCGGCCGACGCACCGTGCCTGTGCAACCCTGGCGGTCTGCAGTGCCATCGCGGCGCTGGGATGGATCGCCTGGATCTGCTGGCGGCTGGTCAGCGCGATTGCACCGGGCAGCATGAGCTTTGTCGACGCCTTGATGGTGTTGGTGATGCTGGTCTTCACCTGTGGTGCGGCCGTTACCGTCTGCGCCGTGTGCGAGATGGGCCAGCGCTAAGCGGCGCCTCATATTTCCTTGGTCATTCCCTTCAGGTCGATCCATGCATCGAACTGGGCCGCCGTGACATGTCCCGAGGCGAGCGCCGCCTCGCGCAGCGGCAGGCCTCGCGTGACCGCCAGCTTGGCGATCTCGGCGGCGCGGTCGTAGCCGATGTGCGGGTTGAGCGCCGTCACGGGCATCAGCGAGCGCCCGAGCATCTCGGCGATGCGCTCGCGATCCGCCTGTACCCCTTCCACCATGCGTTCGGCAAAGCTCGCGGCGGCATCGGCAAGCAGCGTGACCGATTGCAGCAGGCTGTAGATGATCACGGGCTTGTACGCGTTGAGCTCGAGCGTGCCGAGGCTATTGGCCAGCGTGACGGTGGTGTGGTTGCCGATCACCCGGCAGCACACCATGGCCAGCGCCTCGGCCTGGGTGGGATTGACCTTGCCCGGCATGATCGAAGAGCCGGTCTCGTTGGCCGGCAGGATCAGTTCGGCAAGGCCCGCGCGCGGACCGGAGCCGAGCAGCATGAAATCGCGCGCTATTTTCAGGAAGGACGATGCCGTGGTATTGAGCGCGCCCGACAGGTCGGCCAGCGCATCGTGCGAGGCTTGCAGCGCATAGCGGTTCGGCGCGGGCTCGAACGGCAGGCCCGTGTAGTCCGACAGCGCGCGCGCGAAGGCCGCGGCAAAACCGTGCGGCGCATTCAGCCCGGTGCCTACCGCGGTGCCGCCCTGCGGTACCGGCATGGCGCGCAGCATGGCCTGGCGCAGGCGCGACTGGGCATCGCCCACCTGGGCTTCGTAGCCGGAGAACTCCTGGCCGAGCGTCAGCGGCACGGCGTCCTGCAAGTGCGTGCGGCCCACCTTGACGATATCGCTGAACGCGTCCACCTTGCGCCCGAGCGCCTGCTGCAAGCGCTCCAGCGCGGGCAGCAGTTGCAGCTGGATCGCCCGGGTGGCGGCGATATGCATCGCCGTGGGAAAGCTGTCGTTTGAAGACTGGCTGGCGTTGACGTGATCGTTGGGATGCACCGGCCGCTTCGCGCCCGGCTCGCCGCCCAGCAACTGGATCGCGCGGTTGGCAATCACCTCGTTCAGGTTCATATTGGTCTGCGTGCCCGAGCCGGTCTGCCAGACCGAGAGCGGAAACTCCCCGGGCCACTTGCCGGCGATGATCTCCTGCGCCGCCGCCTCGATGGCGTGGGCCAGTTCCGGCTTGAGCACGTGCAGCTCTCTGTTGGCACGCGCTGCGCAGAGCTTGAGGATGGCGAACGCCTCGATCAGCGCGGGCGGCATCGTCTCGCAGCCGATGCGGAAGTTCTGGCGCGAGCGCTCGGTCTGCGCGCCCCACAGGTGCCGGGCTGGCACCGGTACGTCGCCCAGGCTGTCGGTCTCGATCCGGGTGGCGTCCTGCTTGCGCTCGGGCATGGCATTCTCCTGTTCGGTCGAAAGCGGCGTGGCAACAGATCCCGGGCCTTAGAATACGCCCCCGGCAGCAACGGCGTCATCCGTTGTGCCGGGCGCGTCCACCGAGGGCAAGCACCCGATTCACCTGCGCTATCACCACGCGTCTCCAGCATGCTCATTGCCCAGCTCAAGTCCTTTTTCATGGTCGCCCGCATCGGCAGCGTGACCCAGGCCGCCAAGCGGCTTGGCCTGTCGCAGCCGACCATCACCGCCCAGATCCGCGCGCTGGAGGAGGCCTACGGCGTCGAGCTGTTCCATCGCGGCGGGCGCCGGCTGGCCTTGTCGGATGCCGGGCTGGCGCTGCTGCCCAAGGTCGAAGCGCTGGTCCAGCAGGAAACGGAAATCGACTTTTTCCTGCGCCACTCGGGCGACCTGCGCACGGGCAGCCTGCGCATTGGCGCCACCGCGCCGTACTACGTGCTCGACATCATCGGCCGCTTCAGCGCGCGCTACCCGGCCATTGATGTGACGGTCGAGACCGGCAACTCGCAGGAAGTGCTCGATGCCCTGCAGGAATATCGCGTGGACGTGGCCTCGTCCTCCCAGAAGGTGGATGACCCCCGCCTGGAGCGCATGCTGCTGGGCGAGGACCCGCTCGTGCTGGTGGTGCATCGCAGCCATGCGCTGGCGGCGCAGGCACGGGTGCCGGTCGCCGCGCTGGCCAGTTGCCGGCTGCTGATGCGCGAGGCAGGGTCGACCACGCGTATCGTCACCGAGCAGATGCTGGCACGGGCGGGCGTGGTGCCTGCCACGCCGATGGAAATCGGCAGCCGGGAATCGATTCGCGAGGCGGTCATTCGCGGGCTCGGCGTATCCGTCATTGCCCGCCATGAGGTGCCGAGCCATCCACACCTGAAAATGCTGGATTTTGAGGATAGTAGCGAGGAAATGAGCGAGTATCTCTATTTCTTGCGCGAACGGCGCGGAGCGCGCCTGATTGATGCATTCGTCGCTGCGGCCCGCCCCGGCGCACAGGTCATGCCGGACTAAGCCCCAGCCACCTGCCTTAGTGCCGCGGGCCCTGTCCTATCGTTTCTCGCCCCAAGCCGCGCTATATTCCCGCCGGGAGAAAATACATGCGCCGGTCTGCAATTTATCGCGCAAGAATGGCACTGTGAGCGGTCTTCGCTGACCGGCAACGGCACCTTGCGGGGTAATGTAGAGACATTTGACTGGCAATGTGAAGTGTTCCCCGCTTCAGAAGGGGGTGGGTTCCCGTGTGACGTGGAAACTGTCAGGCTTGGGCTGCCCGCGAAAGGCCGTGGCGCCTACCCGCGCGGGAAATCGTGCGGTTCGGGGCATGGCGGCGCCGTTGTGGATGTTGCGAGGATGGAACATAGCCATTGTTGCGCGCAAAGCATTTGCCCAGATCGCCGGGTTGGTAAGAAAATGGCGCTCCAACAATAAGAAGAATATTGACTGTAAGCAATTAAGACAGGATCTCGGGGTGAATCAAGCAATTCTGCAATATCTCACTGAGCGGCATTGCTCGTCGCAATGGCGTGATGTGCTGTCGGCGCTCGCCGAAGAACTATCCGAGACCATGGACGTGGCCGGCCTGCGCGCCGTGATGTGGCGCGTTGGCACGCGTTTTGCCAAGCGTTTCGATCCTGGTGCCTGCGCGACGCTTGCCGAGCTGGAGCGCGCCGTCGCGCAGATCTGGCTGGATGTGGACTGGGGCTGGACCAGCATCGAGGATGTGGGCGGCGCACTGGTGGTCCGGCATTACTGCGCGCCGCTGAATGCGGCGCTTGGGGACGGGGCCGACACCTGGTCGCCGGCATTCCTGGAGGGGGCGTACCAGCACTGGTTCCGCATGCTCGGCTCGTCCGAGACCCTGCGGGTCAGCCAAAGTACACCGATCGATGCCACCGGATGCGTGGAGTTCCGGTTCGGGCGTTGAAGTGCCGTCCGCCGTTTGCAGCAGTTTTCGCGCCGGCGTACTGCCTTGCGTGAGTGAGATCCCATGAGTCAATCCGACGATTTGTCCAAGCTGTTCCAGCGTTTCGGCGGCAAGGCGGAGTCATACAAAGAGATCGTGCGCGAAGACGCGGCGACGCAGGCGCGCGAGCGCTGGCCGCTGCTGACTTCCGTGCGGGTCGACCGCGCTGCCGTAGTGCCACCCGTGCAGCCTGCCGCGCCGCATGCGCATGACGTTGCCGGCACGGCAGAGGCGCCGTCTGCGCCGCCCGCGCCATTGTGGCGCGCGGCCCTGCCGGCAGGCGAGCTTCCGCCTGCCGCCCAGGCTGCCCCCCCGGCCGCACCGGTGGCAACGGCGGCACCGGGCGCGACCGCCTCGGCGATGATGCCGCGTTTCCGCACGCCGGAAGGCATGGCGCCGGTGGCGTCGGCCTCGATGCCGCGATCAACGCCGGAAGTTGCCGCAGCGCCGCCCCAACCGGCAGCCGTAGCGAACCCGGTCGTTGCCCCCGAGCCCGAGCCGGCCCGCATCTGGTCCCCGGCGGCGCCTGAGCCAGCCCGCGCCGCCGACACCGAATTATCCAAGGTGTTCGCCCGCCTCGAAGGCCGCCAGGAGCCGGCCACCACCAGCGAGCGCGCACCCGCGCGCCGCTCCTTTCTTGATCGGCTGAATCGCTCGTGAAGATCATTGCTGTTGTCTCGGCCAAAGGCGGCGTGGGCAAGACCACGCTGTCGGCCAACCTGGCTGAAGCGCTGGCGGTTGCCGGCGAGAACGTACTCGCCGTGGACCTGGATCCGCAGAATGCGCTGCGCCTGCATTTCGGCATGCCGCCGCAGGAAGTTGCCGGGCATGCGCGCGCCACGCTGGCCGGGGAAGCGTGGCAGCAGAGCATGTACAAGGGCCGCTCCCGTGTGCTGGTCATGCCGTTCGGCTCGCTCAACGAGACGGACCGCTCAGCGTTTGAAGCGCACCTCTCCACCCATCCGGGATGGCTGCGCACCCAGCTTGCCGGACTTGGCCTGGGCCGCGACGATGTCGTTGTGATTGATACGCCGCCGGGCCCGTCGCCCTACATGCGCCAGGCACTGTCATGTGCGCAGCTGTGCCTGATGGTGTCGCTGCCGGACGCCGCGTCCTACGCCACCATGCCCCTGATGGAAGACCTGATCCGCACCTATTGCGAGGGCCGGCCCGATTACCTGGGCCATATGCTGGTGATCAACCAGGTCGACGTGAGCCGTCAGCTTGGCAAGGATGTGGTGCAGGTGCTGCGCGCCCAGCTGGGCGAGCGTGTGCTGGGCGTGATCCACCAGGACCAGGCGGTGGCAGAGGCGCTGGCCTACGACCGCAGCGTGCTCGAATACAACCCTCACAGCCAGGCCACGCACGACCTGCAGCGTTGCGCTGCATGGGTGCGCCAGGCCCTGGCCGCTCACGGAGAAGCCGCGTGAAGCCAGCCAAGGCAAAGGCCGCCGCGGCGCCCAAGGGCGCACGGGCCAAGGGCAAAGTCAAAAGCAAGGGCAACGACAAGCCCAACGCGCTGTCGGCCGCGTTGCAGGGTTTCGGCAACAACTTCGTCTCGCTTCCCTTTTGGGATAGCGCGGTGGCGCGGATGCTGGCGTTGCTGGCCGGGTTGTTCATGTTTGCGCTGGTCATCACGGTGCCGCTGGATTTCTGGCAGCAGGTCGGGTTTGCCGCGGTGTGCTTCGGGCTGGCGGTCTGGCTGAACCGGGTCAAGGGCCACCTCGCCACGCTGATGATGGTGATCCTGTCGATTGCGGCTTCCAGCCGCTATATGTACTGGCGCCTGACGGAAACGGTGGGGCTGGGCGGCTGGTTCGACTCGGCTTTTGGCATCGGCCTGGTGCTGGCAGAGATCTACGCGTTCGTGGTGCTGATGCTGGGCTACTTTCAGACCGCGTGGCCGCTCAAGCGCCGTCCGGTGGCCATGCCCGCGGACATTGCCAGCTGGCCGACCGTGGATATCTTCATCCCGACCTACAACGAGCCGCTGTCGGTGGTCAAGCCGACGGTATTCGCGGCGATGTCGCTGGACTGGCCGCGCGACAAGATCAACGTCTACGTGCTGGACGACGGCCGGCGCGAGGAATTCCGCGAGTTCTGCGAGAAGGTCGGCGTTACCCACGTGACGCGTAACCATAATCGCCATGCCAAGGCAGGCAACATCAACGAGGCGCTCAAGGGCACGCACGGCGAGTACGTGGCGATTTTCGATTGCGACCACATTCCCACGCGCTCCTTCCTGCAGATCAGCATGGGCTGGTTCCTCAAGGACCCCAAGCTGGCCATGCTGCAGACGCCGCACTATTTCTTCTCGCCCGATCCGTTCGAGAAGAACCTGCGCACCTTCCAGGAAGTCCCCAACGAGGGCGAGTTGTTCTACGGCCTGGTGCAGGACGGCAACGACCTGTGGGACGCTACCTTCTTCTGCGGTTCGTGCGCCGTGATCCGCCGCGCGCCGCTGCTGGAAGTGGGCGGCATCGCGGTGGAAACCGTGACCGAGGACGCGCACACCGCGCTCAAGCTGCACCGCAAGGGCTACGGCACCGCCTACCTGGCGATCCCCCAGGCGGCGGGGCTGGCCACGGAAAGCCTCTCCGGCCACGTCGGGCAGCGCATTCGCTGGGCCCGGGGCATGGCGCAGATCTGCCGGGTGGACAACCCGCTGTTTGGGCCGGGCCTGTCGATCCCGCAGCGCCTGTGCTACCTCAACGCCATGCTGCACTTCTTCTACGGCTTGCCGCGGCTGGTGTTCCTGACGGCGCCGCTGGCCTACCTGCTGTTCGGCGCCCACGTGATCCAGGCCCCGGCGCTGACCATCGCCACCTTCGCGCTGCCGCACCTGTTGCACGCGAACATGACCAACTCGCGCATCCAGGGCAAGTTCCGTCATTCGTTCTGGAACGAGGTCTACGAATCCGTGCTGGCGTGGTACATCATGCGGCCCGTGCTGGTGGCGTTCGTCAACCCCGCGGCCGGCAAGTTCAACGTGACGCCCAAGGGCGGCGTGATCGAGGAAGCCTACTTCGACTGGGTGATCTCGCGGCCTTACCTGGTGCTGCTGCTGTTCAACGTGCTGGGCGTGGTGGTGGGCTTCCTGCGGCTGTTCCTGTGGAACCAGTTCGAGGCCACCACGGTGGTGCTCAACCTGATCTGGACGTTCTACAACCTGATCATCCTCGGCGCCTCGATTGCGGTCGCCAGCGAGACGCGCCAGATCCGCGTGGCGCACCGCGTGGCGATGAAGCTGCCCGCCACGCTGCACTTTCCCGATGGCCGCACGCTGGTGTGCGAGACCATCGACTTCGCCGAGGGCGGCATCGGCATGCGGCTGCCGCCGGGCATGAAGGCAGCCGTGGGCGAGCAGGTGCAGATCTCGCTCTACCTGCAGAACGACGAGCATATGTTCCCCGCCAAGGTGGTGTTCCAGGGCGACACGCACACCGGCCTGGAGCTGGCGGAAATGAGCCCGCGCGAGGAAATGGCTTTCGTGCAGTGCACCTTTGCGCGAGCCGACGCGTGGATCGATTCGTGGGGCCGCAAGCGGCCGGATGCCCCGGGGCTGGCCGCCGGCCAGATCCTGCGCATCGGCCTGCTTGGCTTCCATAACGTGATGTTCCACCTTGGGCGCGAGATGCGCCACTTGTTGCGCCGTCCAGAACCTGGCGCTTCCACCCGTTGATCGGCCTCGTTGGCCCAGCGCCGCGTCCCGGAACGGTTCGGGTCGCGGCTTGAACACGCACCGGACCACTGGCAAAAAGACAGAGAATGCGTTTGACCAAGACACCACGCCTGACCGATCGCTCGCCTGCGCGCTCAACCGCGCACCGCACCGCGCGCCTGCCCGCCGCGACCCGCCTTAGCGCATTGCTCGCGCTCGCCATGCTGACGGTGACCCCGGCCGGCGCCCAGCGCGCCGGCGTGCCCGACACCACGCGCGAGGCGGTCGCGGCGCAGTCGCCCGCAGGGGTGGCGGCGCAGGCCGCCGCCGCAGCGCCCCGCAGCGGCGCGCGCACCGTGCAGCTCACGCTCAAGCAACTGGGCGCCACCGCACCGTTCCAGTTGCGCGGCGTGGACGCCATCAACGGCGTGCCGTTCTCGATCCGCGCCGACGAGGTCGTGACCGGCGCGCGCCTGAAATTGCGCTACACGTATTCGCCCGCGCTGATACCGGCGTTGTCGCATATCAACGTGATGGTCAACGGCGAGGTTGCCGGCACCGTGCCGGTGCCCAAGGACACCGCGGGCACCAGCCTGGAGCGCGAAGTGCCGATCGAGCCGCGGCTGATCACCGAGTTCAACCGCCTCAACCTGCAGCTGATCGGCCACTACACCACCGATTGCGAAGATCCCTTCCACTCCAGCCTGTGGGCCACCGTTGGCAACAGCAGCGTGCTGGAGCTCACGCTCACGCCGGTGGCGCTGGCCAACGACCTGGCGCTGCTGCCGCTGCCGTTCTTCGATCGCCGGGACGTTAGCCGCCTCAGGCTGCCCTTCGTGTTCGCCGGCGCGCCGTCGACGGCCACGCTGGAAGCCGCCGGCACGGTCTCGTCGTGGTTCGGCGCACTGGCCGGCTATCGCGGTGCGTCGTTTGCCGCCACGCTCAACCAGGTCCCAGCCACCGGCAATGCGGTGGTGTTCGTCAGCAACGAAGAAAAGCCCGCCGGCGTGCAGGTGCCCGCCATCGGCGGGCCGTCGATCGCGGTGGTGCCGAATCCGGGCGATGCGAACGGCAAGCTGCTGCTGGTGATGGGCCGCGACAGCGCCGAGCTCAAGACCGCGGCGCAGGCGCTCACGCTCGGCGCGCGCGCGCTGTCCGGGCAGAGCGCCACCATCAACAAGCTCGACGACGTGGCACCGCGCGTGCCCTACGACGCACCCAACTGGATCCGCGGCGACCGCCCGGTGCGCTTCGGCGAGCTCGCCGAAGTGCGCGACCTCAATGTCTCGGGCTACAACCCGGACCTGGTGCGGGTGAATTTCCGGCTGCCGCCCGACCTGTTCGGCTGGCGCAGCAAGGGCATCCCGATCGACCTGAAGTACCGCTATACGCCGCGCCCGGTGGTGGACAAGTCCACCCTCAACATCAGTGTGAGCAACCAGTTCCTGCGCGCCTACGCGCTGCGCTCGGTCAAGAACCAGGATGGCCGTGCCAGCCAGTTGCTGGCCAAGGTGCTGCCGGATGGCTCGGTGCCGGTCGACGAGCGCATCGAGCTGCCGCTGTTCATGCTGCCCGCGCAGTCGCAGTTGCAGTTCCATTTCTACTACGACTACCTCAAGCAGGGCGCGTGCAAGGACGTGATGCTGGACAACGTCAAGGGCGCGATCGACCCGGACTCGACCATCAACATCACCGGCCTGCCGCACTTTATCGCGCTGCCTGACCTGGCGGTGTTCGGCAACAGCGGCTTCCCCTTCACGCGCATGGCCGACCTCTCCGAGACCGCGGTCATCCTGCCGGACAAGCCCGCTGCCGAGGACTACTCGACCTACCTCACGCTGATGGGGCGCATGGGCGAATCCACCGGATACCCCGCCACCGGAGTTGCCGTGAGCGGCGCCGCGCAGGTCGACAAGCAGGCCGCGCGCGACCTGCTGGTGATCGGCACCACGCAGAGCCAGCCGCTCTTCACGCAATGGGCCGAGCGCATGCCGGTCACGCTGGCCGGCAATGAAAAGCGCTTTGCGCTGACCGATCTGGTGTCCGCCGTGACGGGCTGGTGGAACGGCGCGGATGGCACGCGCAACCGCCCGGTCGAGACGCGCATGTCGATCAGCAGCGCCAGCACCGATGCCGCGCTAAGCGCCTTCGAGTCGCCACTGGCGTCCGGGCGCAGTGTGGTGGCCGTCACCAGCAACGCGCCGCAAGGCCTGCAGACCGTGACCGAGGTGCTGCTCGATCCCGACCGGGTCACGAAGGTGCAAGGCAGCCTGGCGCTGGTGCGCGGCAAAGAGATCGACAGCCTGGCGGCACAGCAGAACTACCACGTGGGCAAGCTGCCGCCCTGGACCTATGTGCAGTGGTGGCTATCGCAGCGCCCCCTAGTCATGGTGCTGATGATCGGCGGCGCCGCGCTGCTGCTGGCAGTGTTGATGTATCTGTCGCTGCGGGCGCGCGCCGTGCGCCGCAAGATGGGGGAACACAAGTGAGCGTGAACCGCACACGCCGCCGATGGCTGGCGGGCTTGCCCGGCCTGGGCGCGCTCGGGGCGCTGGGTGGCTGGCCCGCGCTGGCCCGCGCCGCGGCGCCGAAGACATCGCCGCAGGTTGCCTGCGCGTGGCCGCTGTACCAGCAGTTCCTGTCCCGCTTCGTGCAGGCCGATGGCCGCGTGCTCGACCCGTCCACCAAGGAGCAGCAAAGCACCTCCGAAGGCCAGTCCTACGGCATGGTGTTCGCCCTGATGGCCAATGACCGCGCTACCTTCGACCGCCTGTGGCAATGGAGCGTTGCCAACCTCGGCGCGGGCAACCTGCAGGACAAGCTGCCCGCCTGGCAGTGGGGCCACCGGGCTGACGGCTCGTGGGGCGTGATCGATGCGAACCCCGCATCGGATGCCGACCTGTGGTTCGCCTTCGCGCTGCTCGAAGCCGCGCGGTTGTGGAAGCAGCCGCGTTATGGCGAGCAGGCGCGCGCGCTGCTCAAGCTGGTGGCCAAGCAAGAGGTGGTGTCGCTGCCCGGCTTTGGCACCATGCTGTTGCCGGCGCCGCAGGGCTTTGTCCAGGGCAATGCCGACGGCCCGCGCCAGTGGCGGCTCAATGCCAGCTACCTGCCGGTGCCGTTGCTGCGCCGCCTGGCCGCAGTCGAGCCGTCCGGCCCGTGGGGCACGCTCGCCACGCAGGCCGGCAAGCTGGTCGACGCAGTGGCCAAGCAGGGCATCGTGCCCGACTGGTCGGCCTACCGCAGCGACGCGGCCGGCACCGGTTTTCTCACCGACCCGGACAAGGGCGATGTCAGCAGCTATGACGCCATCCGCGTCTACCTGTGGGCCGGCGTGACGCCGCGCGGCGACGCCGCTGGCCGCATGCTGATGAAGGCGCTGGCGCCGCAGGCGCAGCGCATGGCGGGACGCGCCGCGCCGCCCGAACGCATGCACGCCGACAGCGGCGCCGTGGACGGAGACGGCCCGGCGGGCTTCTCCGCCGCACTGGTGCCGTTCCTGCAGGCGGCCGGATCGCCGGCAGCCGCGGTGCAGCGCACCCGGGCGGAGACGATGATCGACTCGGCCACGGGCAAATCCGCCGCCACGTACTACGACACCGTATTGGGATTATTCGGCCTCGGCTTTGCCGAAGGCCGCTACCGGTTCGCGCCTTCGGGGCAACTGGAGCTGGAGTGGGAGAAGACATGTCGAACCGCAAGCGCCCGGCCATGAACGGACGCGCGAACACCCCCCGCTCGGCGGGCGGGAAGCATATTGTTGCGGACACCGCGCGCGGCAAGGGCCTGCGTGCCAAGACGCTGGTGCTGAGCCTGCTGACGGCGTTTGCCGCGGCCGCCACGGCGCAGGAAGACCCGGTCAAGCTGCTGGTGGACCAGGGCAAGTACTGGCAGGAACGCGGCCGCAGCGACCGCGCTGCCGAAGCGTGGCAGAAGATCCTGCGCCTGAATCCGGCCCAGCCGGAAGCCCTGTATGGCATGGGCGTGGCCGAAGCCGAGGCGGGCCGCCCCGACGGCGCGCGCACCTACCTGGAGCGCCTGAAGAAGGCCCAGCCCAACTCCCCGCTGGTGGCGCGCCTCACGCAGGTGATCAGCAGCGGCGGCGCGACCCAGCAGGTCGAGCAGGCGCGCCAGCTGGCGCGCAGCGGCCAGAGCGAGGAAGCGGTCAAGCGCTATCAGCAAGCCACGGGCGGCGCGGTGCCGCAAGGCAACCTGGCGCTGGAGTACTACCAGACGCTGGGCGGCACGGCGCAGGGCTGGGACGAAGCGCGCAAGGGCCTGGAGCAACTGGCCCGCGCCAATCCCTCGGACAACCGCGCGCAGCTCGCGCTGGCGCAGCACCTGACCTATCGCGAGTCCACGCGCCGCGATGGCATTCGCCAGCTGGAGGCGCTGTCCAAAAGCAGTGACGTAGCTGGCCAGGCCAGCGAGAGCTGGCGGCGGGCGCTGACCTGGCTGGGCGGCCGCCCGGCGGATGTGCCGCTGTACCAGGCCTGGCTGGCAAGCCATCCCGACGACGCCACCATCCGCGCCAAGCTCGATGCGGTCAAGGCCCAGCAGCAACAGCAGCAAGCCACGCAAGCGGCAGGCGCCGCTGGCAACCCCGTGCGCCAGGTCGTGCAGCAAGGCTTCGATGCCATGGATGCCGGCGACCTCGAACGCGCCGGCGACCGGTTCCAGACCGCGCTGCAGGAGCGCCCCGGCGACGCCGACGCGCTCGGCGGCATGGGCGTGCTGCGCCTCAAGCAGGAGAAGTTTGCGGAGGCCCTGGATTTCCTCGACCAGGCCGCCAAGCGTGGTGCCGGCGGCCGCTACCGCAGCGCGCAGAACAGCGCCACGTACTGGCTGCTGTCCGAGCAGGCCAGCGCCGCACGCGGCGCGGGCAACCGCGCCGAGGCCCGCAGCCTGCTGGAGCGTGCGGTCAAGCTCGACCCGCGCGAGCCTTCCGCCCAGGTGGCGCTGGCCGACGTGATGGCCGAGGAAGGCCAGTACGCCCCGGCCGAAGCCGCGTATCGCCGCGTGCTCAAGCAGCAGCCTGACAACCCCGACGCCACGCGCGGCCTGGTTGGCGTGCTGGCGGCGCAGAACAAGAGCGCGGAGGCGCTCGCCATCGTGCAGAACCTGACGCCTGCCCAGCAGGACAAGGTGGGCTCGCTGGGCAAGCTGCGCGCCGAGGAGGCCCGTGGCCAGGCTCGCGCCGCCTTGCAGCGCGGCGATACCGCCAGCGCGCGCCGCGCGCTGGAAGACGCGATGGCGGCCGACCCGACCAATCCGTGGGTGCGCCTGGATGTGGCGCGCGCCTATGCGTCGATGGGCTTGAAGGAGCAGGCGCGCAGCGTCATGGACGGCCTGCTGCTGTCCAACCCCAATATGCCGGACGCGCTGTACGCCAGCGCGCTGCTGTCCGCCGAAACCGGCGACTGGCAAAGCGGGCTTGAAGCGCTGGAGCGCATTCCCCCGCAGAACCGCACCCGCGACATGGGCACCCTGCAGCGCCGCCTGTGGGTGCACGCCGAAGCCGAGCGAGCCAGCGGGCTCGCCGCCGGCGGCCAGCAGGCCGCCGCGCTGGGCGTTTTGCAGCAAGCGGAACGTTACGCCCAGCAGGACCCCGACCAGCTCGGCGCGCTGGCGCTGGCTTACGCCGATGCGGGCGACGAGGCGCGTGCACTCTCGCTGATGCGCAACGTCATGGGCCGCACGGTGCGCCCGGACGTCGGCATGCAACTGCAGTACGCTGCCATTCTGCTCAAGACCAAGCAGGATGTGGAGCTGGCCGGTGTGCTGCGCCAGCTTGCCAACGCCAACCTGAGTACTTCGCAGCGCCGCGACTATGACGACCTGCGGGTCGCCTACATCGTGCGCCAGGCCGATGCGCTGACCGAGAGCGGCGACCTCGTGGCTGCCTACGACATGCTGGCGCCGGCGCTCTCCGAGCGCCCCGGCAACAGCGCCGTGCGCGCCAGCCTGGCGCGCATGTACGCGCAGGCGGGCGAGAACAAGAAGGCCCTGATGCTGTACGAGAGCGTCCTGGAGAAGGATCCGCGCAACCTTGACCTGATGCTGGCGGCGATCGGCACCGCCACCGCCGCCAAGGAGTACAGCTGGGCCGAAGGCACGCTGCAGATGGCGCTGGCGCAGGCACCCGGATCGCCCAAGGTGCTGACCGCCGCCGGGCGGCTCTACCGCGCCCAAGGCAAGACCTCGCGCGCCGCGGAGTACTTCCGCGCAGCGGTGGCGGCAGAAAACGCCGCGGGCATATCCTCGGCCGGCGCGCGCCAGGATGGCGCGGGCTTCGACCGCGTGCCGTCCAACCCGTTTGTCGGCCTGCCAGGCCAGCGCGGCAGCTCGCAGTTGCCGCCGCCCGGGTCGCAGGCGCCGTACCTGATCGTGCCCGGGCCCACGCGCGCCGCGGCCGCGCCCCAGCCCGCAATGGCGCCCGCGCCGGTGATGATGAACGCCGGCGCACAGGCCTCGCAACCCTACATCCCGGCGCCGGTGTCCGCTGCCGGGCAGGGCATGGCACCGGAGATCCAGCAGCCGCAGGCCTACTATCCGCAGCAGGTGCAAGCGCCCATGCCGATGCAGGCGCCCGCCAGCACGCGCGGCAAGAACACGCGCGCGGCCAAGGCGCCGGCGCAGGCGTATCCGGCCAATCAGGCTTACCCCGCTTATCCGGCCAACGCGCAGGTCGCCCAGCAACCGGGCGTGCCCTATCCTGTGCCGCAGCAGGCCGTGGCACCTCAGTATCCCGCTGCGCAGTACGCCGCGCCGGCAGCGACCGGGCGTCAGCCGATTGGCGCGCAGTCGCGCGCGCCTTGGCTGGCCGAAGCCGATTCGCAGGCTAACCCGACCGGTCCCAAGACCGCGCAGCAGGAACTCAACGAGATCGAATCGCAGCGCACCAGCACGCTCGCCGGTGGCCCCGTGCTACGCGGGCGCAATGGCGACTCCGGCATGAGCCAGCTCACCGAGATGCAAGTGGTGGCCGAAGCCAAGGTGGCCGTTGGCAACGGCAAGCTGGTGGCGCGCGTGACACCGGTTGCGCTGGATGCTGGCTCCGTCGGCAGCGACTTCAACACCGCCTCGCGCTTTGGCGGCGGCCCGCTGGCGGTCCCGGTGGGCGGCGCGCCCGTCAACTCGGCCGGCACGCCGCTGCAATCCACGTCCGCCGGCCAGCAGAACGCCTTTGGTGTGGCGCTGGGCGTGGCCTATGAGTCGGACCGCATCAAGGCTGACATTGGCAGCACGCCGCTGGGCTTCCGTTACACCGACGTCAATACCGGTGTGCGCTTCAACCTGCCGCTGACACAACGCACCACGCTGTCGCTTGGCGCATCGCGCCGTCCCGTCACCGACAGCTTGCTGTCGTATGCGGGCGCGCGCGATGACCGCACCGGCCTGCAGTGGGGCGGCGTGATGAATAGCAGCGGGCGTGTCGACCTGGGTTGGGACGATGGCTTCTTCGGCATCTACGGCTACGGCGGCTACGGCTTGCTGACCGGGCACGATGTGAAGCGCAACACGCGTTGGGAAGGCGGTGGCGGGTTCTACCTGCGCCTGATCGACAGCACCGAGCAGCGCCTGATGAGCGGCGTGAACTTCACCTCGATGGGATACGCGGATAACCTGCGCTACTTCACCTTCGGGCAGGGCGGTTACTTCAGCCCGCAGACTTACTTCGCCGTGACCGTGCCGCTCTCGCTGGCAGGCCGCAGCGGCCGGCTGGCCTACAATGTGCGCGGCGCGCTAGGCATGCAGGCGTTCCGCGAGGATGCGACGGACTATTTCCCGACCGATCGAGCGGCCCAGTCGGCGGCCGGCAATCTCGTCTATCCCGGCCAGTCCAAGACCGGCCTGGCCTACAATCTGGTTGGCTCGATGGAGTATCAGGCGGCCCAGCAGCTGTTTGTCGGCGGCATGCTTGGCATCGACAACGCGCGCGACTATCGCCAGTGGTATGCCGGCGTCTATGTGCGCTATGCGTTGCAACGCCAGACCGGGCTGATCGCGTTCCCGCCGGTGGCGCCACAGTCGGCTGTGGGCCCCGCGCCGTTCTGAGGGGCGCGCAACGGATGAATCAATCAAGTGAAGCGCAGCCAGGCGGCTGCGCAAAGGAAGTCCATCATGGGTGAAGCAAAACAACGGGGCAGCCAGGCAGAGCGTGCCGACCAGGCCCGCGCGCGGCTCGAAGGCATGCGGCCCGCGCAACTGGTGTGCGGCGCGTGCAAGACGGCGTTCAGTACCTTCGATGCCATCGACGCTCCCAACCTGCGCGGCATCGATGCCGTGTTTGGCGGGCAGTGCCCGAGCTGCGGCAACGACGTGCTGGTGTTCAAGGGCGAGCCCCAGGCCGTGGCGGATGCCATGGTGGCATGGGAGCGGATGATGGGCGCGGACACCAAGCTGGGCTATCAGTCGCGCGATGGCAAGCACGTGCCGTTCGAAGAAGGCAAGTAAGTCAGCCAGGCGAGCTTAGTCAGCTATCCAGCAGTTCCGGCGGCCCCATCTCGAAGCGGCCCCGGCCTGCCGCCTTGGCGCGGTAGAGCAGGGCATCGGCCTGGCGCATCAGTTCCTGGTCCGGCATGGGCGCGCCCTTGTAGAGCGCCACGCCGATGCTCACATCCACATCGGCAAACACCCCGTCGATGAAAAAGCGCCGGCTCACCGAGTGCACGATGGCCTGCGCGATGCGCTGCGCATTGGCCGCGCCGCCGATATCCTCCAGCACTACCGCGAACTCGTCGCCGCCCAGGCGGGCCACCGTGTCGCGCTCGCGCACGCAGCGCTGCAAGCGCCGCCCGAAGGCCTGCAGCAGCAGGTCGCCGGTGATGTGGCCGTGGAAGTCGTTGACCGCCTTGAAGCGATCCATGTCCAGGTAGAGCAGCGCCATGAGCCGGCCGTCTTCGCGGCTGCGCGCCATGGCGGCCTGCAGCAGCGCCTCGAAGGCGTTGCGGTTGAGCAACTGGGTCAGATGGTCGAGCCGGGAGATGCGCGATAGCCGCAGGGTCTCCAGCTTGCGCTGGGTCACGTCCTGCACATGCACATGCACGCCCACCACATGGCTGCCATCCGCGCTCCATTCGGGGCGCAGGCTGGTCTCCATGCAGTGGTAATCCGGATCGCTTTCTTCCGTCTCGAACGTCACCGCGCTGCCCGCCAGCGCTTTTTGCAGGAACGGCCGGGCGCGCGCATAGCGGGTGTCGCCGATCACCTCGCGCACGGTCATGCCGCGCAGCGCCTGCACCGTGATACCGAAAGTCCGCTCGTAGGCGAGATTGTTGAAGATATAGCGCTCATCGGGACCGATAAAGGCCAGCAGCGCGGGCAGCGTATCGGTGACCGCGCGCAACTGGCGCTCGCTCAGGTCGAGCTGCTCGCGCCGCTCGCGCACGTCACGCATCAACTGCCCGAAGGCGCGCGCCAGATCGCCGATCTCGTCATGCTGCTGCGCCGGCAGTTTCTCGTAGG
Organism: Cupriavidus sp. UME77; assembly: GCF_014170355.1. Taxonomy (NCBI): domain Bacteria; kingdom Pseudomonadati; phylum Pseudomonadota; class Betaproteobacteria; order Burkholderiales; family Burkholderiaceae; genus Cupriavidus; species Cupriavidus sp. UME77. Next base: position 11,317 of record NZ_LZZU01000055.1, on the reverse strand, counting down.
CCGCGAGGTCATGTGCGCTGTCGCTGACCACCTCGTGCAGGCGCGTAAGGGGCATCAACAGATGCCGTACCGTCAGCCAGATCAGCAGGGCCACCACCGCCAGCGACAGCAGCGCCAGCGCGAGGAAGCGCACCTGCATGGCGTGCAGCGGCGCAAACGCCTCCTGCGCGGGCAGCACCGCTACCAGTTCCCATCCAGTGCTCTCCATCAGGTAGCGCGAGATCAGCGGCCTGGCGGGCGTGAGAAATTCGGCGCGCCCACTGTGGTCGTCGACGCCACAAGTGTCTCCCAGCGCGCGGGCCGGCTGCGTGGCCTTGGCCGGATCGGGGTGCCGCACATAGACCGGCATCCGCCCTCCCGAGACCAGGCAATAGAAGCCGGTGGTGCCGAGCCGGTTGTGGGTGATCTCCACCAGGAAGTTGGCGCTCGACAGGTCGAGCCAGCCTCCCAGCAGGCCAAGGAATTCGCCTTGCTTCGAGACGATGGGCACCGCCACCAGCACGCCGGTCGCGCCATTGATACGGGCGCGGATAGGCGGGGTGATCACGGGTTCGAGGGTGCGCGCGGCTTCGCGGAAGTAGTCGCGGTCGGCAATGCTGACCTGCACGCCATCCCTGGCCAGCACGCGGCCCTGGGCATCGGCCAGCATGAACGCATTGAAGGTGCCGGGCACGGGAATCCGCCGCTCCAGCAGCAGGCGCAGTTCCGCGCCCGGGCGGCCGAGCTCGCCGGCCAGTTGCGGCGCCACGTGGGACAGCAGGGTGATGCGGTCTTCCATGGCGGTGTCGAGCTGGTCCGCGGCGAGCTTGACGATGGAATCCTGCTGGTCTTGCAGCGCGGCGCGCAGGTCGTCGTGCGCGTAATAGAGCGATGCCAGCACGATGCCGGTACCAAGCACGGCGGCAAGCGCCGTGGTAATCAGCGCGAGACGCGCCTTCAGGGAAAGCGAAACTTGGGGCATGCGAGCCGGCGGTGTCGGGGGACGGCGCGCGCCTTCTGGACGGCCGGCCCGCATGGTTGCCGGGAGTCGGGCTTCGGCAGGCTTGCAGGCCCGCCAACCCTACCACAAGCGCTAGCCCCGCGCGAGTCTGGCATGGGCGTGCGCGGGCCGCGCACGCCAGCGTGTGGCGCCGCACGTTACAGTGGCGCGCCGGGGGTGGGCGAGCCATTGCCGCCACGGTATAGTGGACCGTCGCCCTGCGGCGGCAGGGCGAGGCCACCGAGGGCTCCCATGCGCACCCCCAATTCATGAAACTGCCCTCAATTTCGCCAGTCCTGCTGTCCCTGCTGGTCGCCGCGGCCGGCGCCCTGGCGACTGGCGGCGCCTGGCGTGGCATGCATACGCTCGAGCGCGAGGTGGCGCGGGACGATTTCGAGGCGGTGTTCTCGCCGGTCTTCTCCGCCTTGCAAAGGCGCTTGCAGGACAACGAGCAACTGCTGCGCGGCACCGCCGGGCTGTTCGCCGCCGATCCCGCCCTCACCCGCGAGCAGTGGCGCACCTACCTGTACACCACCCAGCTGGATGACCTGCCGCCCGGCACGCATTCGATCGGCTATGCGCGCCTGACCCCGCCACGGGAGCTCGACTGGCTGGTTGAGACGATACGCCGCGAGGGCCAGCCTGGCTTCGAGGTCTACCCGCTGGGCCCGCGCGATGTGTACGCGCCGGTGGTGTATGTCGAGCCCTTCGCCGGGCGCATCACGCGCGCGCTTGGCTTTGACATCATGTCCGATCCCGTGCGCCGCGCTGCCGCCGAAGCTGCCCGCGATAGCGGCGAGGCGCGCCTGAGCGCCGGCGTGGAACTCACGCGGGAGAGCGAAACACAGGCGCCGCAGCGCGGCGCGGTGCTGTACCTGCCGGTGTATGGCAGTGGCCTGCCGCTGAACACCCCCACCCAGCGGCAGCTGGCCGTGACCGGCTACGTCTATACCTCGCTGCGCCTGGAAGACCTGTTGCGCGGGGTCAGCCTGCCCGCGGCCGGCGCCTTGTCGCTACTGCTTTATGAAGGCCGCGACACCAAGCCCGGGGCGCTCCTGGCCGGTGACGCCGAGCCCTTGCCGGCTGGCGCGCCGGTCCCGGCGCCGTTGCTGCAGGCCGACCGCGAGCTGACCTATGGCGGCAGGGTCTGGACCTTGCGCGCCACCACCACGCCAGCCTTCGAATCGGCGCATCGCCCGCGGCGCTCCATGCTGGTACTGGCGGGCGGCACGGCAGGCACGCTGCTGCTCGCCTGGATTGTGTTTGGCCTGGCACGCCAGCGGCGCAGGGCGTGGCAGCTTGCGGCGCGGGCGCGCCAGGGCCGGCAGGCGGATGGCGCCCTGCAGCGCGCGGGCCTGGCCAGCGCCAGCGATGCCTTCCTGGTGTGCGATGCCGGCGGCCGTGTCCAGATCGCCAGCGCGGCGGCCACAGGGCTGTTCGGCAAGGCGCCGGACCAGTTCCCCGGCACCCTCATCGCGACCTTGCTGCCCGATGCCGCCACGCTGGCCGCGACGGCGCTGGAGGGGCGGCTGGAGAGCCACGCCCGCAGGTCCGACGGCACCATCATTCCCGTGCGCGTGGCGGTGGCGCCGGTGCCCACCGCCGGGCCCGGGCGGGTGCTGTGGGTAGTGACCGACCTGAGCGCCATCCGCCGCGCCGAACTGGCGGCCGCCGATGCGGCAGAGCGCAGCGCGCGCGTGCTGGATCACACCGCGCTGTGCGTCATCACCTTCGACCGCAACGGCACGGTGACCGGCATCAACCGCGCCGGCCAGCGCATGCTGTGGTACCAGGCCAGCGAGGTGGCCGCGGGCATGCGCTATCTGGACTTCCTCGATCCCAAGGAGGTCGCGGCGCGCGCTGCCGTGCTTACCAACGAGCTGGGCGAGCCGGTGGCGCCGGGCCTGGCCGCCGTGGTCGGCAAGGCCCGGCTCGGGCTGACCGACGAACAGGAGTGGACCTATGTCCGCAAGGGTGGCTCGCGCCTGCCGGTGCAACTGACGCTGACCGCGCTGCCCGAGGCGCACGCGCCCGGCGGCACGGGAGATGCGCTGGCCCCGGCCTTTGCTGGCGAGGCCGGCATCGGTGGCCTGGATACCGGCGGCTATCTCGCCATCGCGCATGACCTGACGGAGCGCAAGCGTGCCGACGAGTACATCCGGCACCTGGCGCATCACGACGCGCTTACGGGCCTGCCCAACCGCGCCCAGCTGCATGCGCGCACGGAACTGTTGCTGCAGCGCGCGCTGCGCAAGGGCGAGCGCATCGCGCTGCTGTTGCTCGATCTCGACCAGTTCAAGCGCATCAACGAATCGCTTGGCCACCACATCGGCGATGAGGTGCTGCGTATCGTGGCCGATCGCCTCAAGGCCGCGGTGCGCCACGCCGACCTGGTCGCCCGCATGGGCGGCGACGAGTTCGTGGTGGTGCTCGACCCGTTGAGCCAGGACAGCGAGGCCGAGCTGGTCGCCGCCAAGATCCTGGCCCGCCTGTCGGAAGACCTGCAGCTAGGCAACCAGCGCCTGCGCGTGACGCCCTCGATCGGCATGGTGCTGTGCCCCGACGATGGCGACAACCTGGCCGACCTGCTCAGGAACGCCGATGCCGCCATGTACGCGGCCAAGCGCCGCGGCGGTGCGCAGCTCAGCCGCTTCTCCAGCGAGATGGCCGAGGCATCCATGGCGCGTTTCACCATCGAGGGGCTGCTGCGGCGCGCGCTGGCCACCCAGGCGTTCAAGCTGCGCTACCAGCCCATTGTCGACACGGCCACGCTGCGCATTGCCGGCGTGGAAGCGCTCATTCAATGGGAAACGCCCGAGCGCGGCGTGATCCCGCCAACGGAGTTCATCCCGATTGCCGAGCAGAGCGGGCTGATCATGCCGCTGGGCGAGTGGATCCTGGCCACCGCCTGCCGCGAGATCCAGCACCTGCGCGGCGAGCTTGGCGTGGAGCTGGATGTGGCGGTGAATATCTCGCCGCTGCAACTGCGCCAGGAAGGGTTTCCCGCCATGGTCACGCACTGCCTGGCGGCGGCCGGGCTGCCGGCTTCGAGCCTTACCATCGAGGTGACGGAGGGCATCCTGATCGAGGGCGGCAGCAAGACCATCGACACCTTCGAGCGTGTGCGCGCGCTCGGCGTGGGATTGTCGATCGACGATTTCGGCACGGGCTATTCGGGCTTGAGCTACCTGACGCGGCTGCCGATCGACAAGCTGAAGATCGACAAATCCTTTGTCGACGATGTGGCGCACGATGAGCATCACCAGGCCGTGGCGGCCGCCATCATCACCCTTGGCCACCAGCTCCACCTGCAGGTGGTGGCCGAAGGCGTGGAGTCGCCCGCGCAGTTCGCCTTCCTGCGCGAACATGGCTGCGATGCCGTGCAGGGCTACCTGTTCTGCCAGGCGGTGCCGCTGGCCGGCCTGATGGAGATCTGCGCGGCAGGCGGTGAAGCGACCCTGCAGGCCTGGGCGCAGCGGGTGCCGGCCGCCGATTGAGGCGCACCCCCCAAAATCCGCCGATACCTGCATCGGGATTCTTTGCCCAACTGCCACACGGCTGGCATGCGCCGCTCCTATGCTGCCCGCTGTTATCAAAGCGCAGAGGGTTGTCCATGCAAGCAGGTGAGTCCGCGCCGGGCCGCGCGTTCCTGGCGGTCGAGCAGGTAGGCAAGCGTTTCGGAGGGGCGGGAGGGTTCCAGGCGCTGGACGGCGTTTCGCTGTCGGTGGCGCAGGGGGAACTGCTGTGCCTGCTGGGCCCCTCGGGTTGCGGCAAGACCACCTTGCTGCGCATCATCGCGGGGCTGGAGCGCGAGGACACCGGCCGTATCCACGCCGGCGGGCGCGAGCTGACAGGCTTGCCGCCGCAGGCGCGCGACTACGGCATCCTGTTCCAGTCCTATGCGCTGTTTCCGAATCTGTCGGTGGCCCAGAATGTGGCCTACGGCTTGCAGGGCCGGGGCATGGGACGCGCGCATCGCGAGGCTCGCGTCACCGAAATGCTGTCGCTGGTAGGCCTGGCGGGCAGCGAGCGCAAGTTCCCCGGGCAGCTCTCGGGCGGCCAGCAGCAGCGCGTGGCACTGGCGCGCGCGCTGGCGCCGGCACCGTCGCTGCTGCTGCTCGATGAACCGATGTCGGCACTCGATGCGCGGGTGCGCGAGCATCTGAGGCTGGAGTTGCGCCAGTTGCAGCGGCGCCTGAACGTCACCACCGTCATGGTCACGCACGACCAGGACGAAGCCATGGCGATGGCGGACCGCATCGCCGTAATGGAGGGCGGGCGCATCGCCCAGGTTGGCACGCCCGGCGAGATCTACGAGCGCCCGGCCTCGGCCTTCGTGGCCGAATTCATCGGCCAGGCCAACTGGCTGGATGGCCGGCTCAGCGGGCGCGATACCTTCAGCGTGGGCGAACTCGACCTGGCCGTGTCCCCGGCCCGTGCCGGCGAGGTGGCCGATGGCGCAGCCCGGCTTTGCTGCCGCCCGGAGGCCATCCGGCTGCATCCGGTGGAAGGCGAGCCTAACCGCCTGCTGGCACGCATTGTCGACCAGACCTATCTGGGCAGCCGCTATCGCCTGATGCTGGAGGCCGATCGCCTGCCGGGCCACACGTTGTTCGCCGACGTGCTGCGCGAGGAGCGCCACCTGCTGCCGGCGCCGGGCAGCCACAAGTTCTGGGTGTCGCTGCCCAGCCAGGCGCTGCAGGTGTTCGCATGACGCGCGCATTGCCCGTGGCCGGGGCGAAGGCCGATAGCGGTGCCACTGCCGGTCGCGGGCGTGGCGCCGGCAGCGCGGCGGACCGCATCGCGCATGCCGCGCCCGCTGCGATGAAGTGGCTCTGGCTTGCCGGGCTGGCTGTGGCGCTGGTGCTGCCGCTGCTGGCGCTGTTTGGCCAGGCGTGGTTCGATGAAGCCGGGCGCTGGGCCTTGCCCGCGCGCGTGGCCGAGTTGGTCGCCAACCCGAATTTCCTGCCGCTGCTGGGGCGCAGCGTGGCCGTCTCGCTGACCGTGGCCGCGCTGGTCGTGCCGCTGGCCTTTGGCTTTGCCTACGCGCTGCAACGCTCCCGGATCGCGTTCAAGCCGCTCTGGCGGGGCATTGCGCTGCTGCCGCTGTTCGCCCCTTCGCTGCTGCCGGGTATCGCGCTGGTTTACCTGTTCGGCAACCAGGGCGTCTTCAAGGGGGCATTCGGCGCGGGGGGCATCTATGGTTTCTGGGGCATCGTGCTGGGCGAGGCCTTCTATACGTTTCCCCATGCGTTGATGGTGCTGATGGCCGCGCTCTCGCTGGCCGACGCGCGCCTGTATGAGGCCGCGCGCGCCATGGGGGCCTCCGCCTGGCGCACCTTCCTCACGGTGACGCTGCCGGGCGCGCGCCACGGCCTGTTTGGCGCGGCGTGCCTGGTGTTTACGCTGGTGGTGACGGATTTCGGCGTGCCCAAGGTGGTGGGCGGCGGCTATCCGGTGCTGGCGCTGGAAGCCTACAAGGCCGTGGTGGGGCAACAGCAGTTCGCGCGTGGCGCATTGATCGGCATGCTGCTGCTGTTGCCGGCGCTGCTGACCTTCGGCGTGGACATCGCCATGCAGCGCCGGCAACGCGCGCAGATGTCGAGCCGTGCCCAGGTCTATGTGCCGGGCCGCGACGGGCTGCGCGACACATGTTGCACGCTGGTGGTGATGGTGATCGGCGCCGCCTTGCTGACCATGCTGGCGGCGGCGGTGGGCGCTTCGCTGGTCAAGCTGTGGCCGTACAACCTGCAGCTCACGCTGGCGCATTACGACTTCGACAATATGGATGGCGGCGGCTGGCTGGCTTACCGCAACAGCTTGCGCCTGGCCGCGCTGAGCGCACTGGCCGGCACGCTGGCGATCTTCTTCGGCGCGTGGCTGACCGAGCGCACGCGCGGGCCGGCGTGGTTGCATGGCGTGCTGCGCGCCGGCTTTGTGTTGCCGATGGCCGTGCCCGGCCTGGTGCTCGGGCTGGGCTATGTGTTTTTCTTCAACGCGCCGTCTAATCCGCTGCACGCGCTATACGGCACCATGACGCTGCTGGTGATCTGTAACGTGGCCCACTTCTACACCACCGGCCACCTTACCGCCGCCGCCGCGCTGCGCCAGCTCGATGCCGAGTTCGAGGCCGCCGCGCTGTCGCTGGGCGTGGCGCCGCTGGTCACCTGCTGGCGGGTGACGGTGCCGATCTGCCTGCCCGCGCTGATCGATATCTTCCGCTACCTGTTCGTCTCGGCCATGACCACGGTATCCGCGGTGATCTTCCTCTACAGCCCCGATACCGTGCTGGCAGCGATTTCGGTGCTGAACATGGATGACGCCGGCGACACCGCGCCGGCCGCGGCCATGTCCACGCTGATCCTGCTGACTTCGGCGCTGGCCTGCCTGCTGCTGATGGGCGCCGCGCGCGGCTGGCTGCGCCGCACGCAAGCCTGGCGCGCGCCGGTGCCTTGATTCGCCGTCGCTAACCAGCGCCGGCCAATCAAGGCGCCTTTCACCTCCCGAATTTCACGACACGCTTTCCACCAAGGAGAAACCATGACTCACCTGTTCCGCACCGCCACTGCCGTGGCCGCCTTCGCGCTGCTGGCCGGCGCAGCCCATGCCAATACCGTGCTGACGGTTTACACCGCGCTGGAGGCCGACCAGATCGCCGCCTACAAGGCCGCGTTCGAAAAGGCCAACCCGGACATCGAGATCAAGTGGGTGCGCGACTCCACCGGCATCGTGACCGCCAAGCTGCTGGCCGAGAAGGCAGCGCCGCGCGCCGACGCGGTGTGGGGCCTGGCCGGTTCCAGCCTCGCCATTCTCGACAAGGAAGGCATGCTGCAGCCGTACGCGCCGAAGAACCTGGCGGCGGTGGACGCGCAATACCGCAGCGCCGCCAATCCGCCGGCGTGGGTTGGCATGGACGTGTGGGGCGCGGCAATCTGCTTCAACACCATCGAAGCGCAAAAGCAGGGCTTGCCCAAGCCCACGTCGTGGGCCGACCTGACCAAGCCGGTATACGCCGGCAAGATTGTCATGCCGCATCCGGCGTCGTCGGGCACCGGCTACCTGGACGTGAGCGCGTGGCTGCAGATGATGGGCGAGCAAAAGGGCTGGTCCTACATGGACGCCTTGCACAAGAACATCGGCCTGTATACGCACTCCGGCTCCAAGCCCTGCAAGATGGCGGCGCAAGGCGAGTTCCCGATCGGCATCGCGTTTGAATACCGTGCGATGAAGTCCAAGAAGGAAGGCGCGCCCATCGACATCGTGCTGCCGTCCGAAGGGCTGGGCTGGGACATCGAGGCCACCGCGATCATCAAGGGCACCAAGAACCTGGAGGCGGCGCGCAAGCTGGCCGACTTCTCCGCCTCGTCCGACGCCATGGCGCTGTACGAGAAGAACTTCGCGGTGCTGGCCATCCCTGGCATCGCCAAGCCGGATCCGCTGCTGCCGGCTGACTACGAGAAGCGCCTGATCAAGAACGACTTCACCTGGGCCAGCGCCAACCGCGACCGCATTCTTGCCGAGTGGAGCAAGCGCTACGAAGGCAAGGCCGAGAAGAAGTAAATCAGTCAGAAAGCAAAGCAGTAAAACCCGGCGATCATCGTCAGCCGGCAAGCCCGGGCAAGCCCGGGCAAGCCGCGTGCAATCCAGCGCATGCGGCTTGCCCGGGCGCTTTCATTGATGCAAAGCATGGTGGTCCACGCAGAAACGGGTACGTTATTCGTCGCATGACGAGTTGCGGCAAAACGACCCCGTTTGGGCGTTTTTGGTGGACAGCTTGCGGGGGGAATGCGAGGAGAGGCGAGGGCGTGAGTGTGGACTCACGCTGCTCCGATGCAAGCGCCGCCGGGGGCGCTGCGTGGAAGCGGCCAGGCCCGGCCGCCGTGCTGGCAATCAGCTGTGAGATGCTTCCGAGGGATCGTTGCGCGAGTGCAGTCGGCGATACAGGTCGTCCACATGGCTGCGGCTGCTGCGCAGTTCTTCCCGGCCACGTTCCGTGATCAGGTAGACGCGCCCGATGCCGTCGCGCAGGACGCTTTCCATGTAGCCTTCCATCTGCAAGGCGCGCAGCAAGGGACGGACGGTGCCAATGTCCACCTGAAAGCCGTACTCCATCAGCATCTCGGCGAGCATGGCCACGGTGGCCGGCACCTCGACGGCAAATTGGAGGACGTAAATGCGGGCTAGCAAGCCAAGGAACTGTCGTTTCATGACGCTGCAAACGCGTCATCTCCCGTTGCGGTTGACGTTGATTTATAGTTGTGAACCGTGCGCCGCAAAAAAAGAAGCCGCCACGTGAGTGGCGGCTTGTCGGGAATGCGTCGGAGGGGTCAATTAACTCTGGCGCAGATCAGATTTTAAAATAATTAACTACGATTTGTCACGAAACACGTGTAGCTGTCCCCTCTTCAGTAGGGTGTCTCCGTGGCGATTCCGCTTAAAAGTGAATATTAGATCTCTTATTTGGCGGCGATATCAGGCAGGGAGATGTCCGAAACCAGCTTGCGGCCACACTGGCACCGGGGTCTAATCCGGGGCACGCCATCCTTGTCTCTCTCCCCGCCATGAAACCCACCGACCTGATTCGCCTGCTCAGCCTTGCCGCCATCTGGGGCGCCAGCTTCCTGTTCCTGCGGATCGGCGCGCCGGTGCTTGGTCCCCTGACCGCCGCCTTTCTGCGGGTACTGATCGGGGCGCTGACGCTCTTGGCCTGCCTGGCGTTGATGCGCGTGCGCTGGGATATGCGCGGCAAGTGGCGCCAGGTCATGGTGCTGGGCGTGATCAACTCGGGCATCCCTTTCGCCATGTACTCCTTCGCGGCGCTGTGGCTGCCGGCAGGCTACTCCGCGGTGTTCAATGCCATGACGCCGCTGATGGGCGTGCTGATCGGCGCGTTGTGCTTTAGCGAGCGCCTGACGCTGGCCAAGGCCGGCGGCGTCGTCCTCGGCGTTGCCGGCGTAGCGGTGCTGACCCGCACTGGACCGGTGGCGTTCTCGCCCCAGGTGCTGCTCGGCGCCGCCGCCTGCCTGGTGGCGACCGCATGCTACGGTCTGGCGGGTTTCCTCGCGCGGCGCTGGATCACCGCGCAGGGCGGTCTGGACGCCCGCCTTGTGGCAACGGGCAGCATGATTGGCGCCACCCTGTTCCTGCTGCCGTTCAGTGCGGCTGCACTGATGCGCGAAAACACGCTGCCGGCAGCCGGCCCGGGCGTGTGGATGGCGATGCTGGGGGTGGGGATGCTCTGCACGGCGATTGCGTACATCCTGTACTACCGGCTGATTGCCGACCTGGGCCCGGTTCGCTCGCTGACCGTGACCTTCCTGATCCCGCCGTTCGGCATCGTCTGGGGCGCCATTTTCCTTGGCGAGCAGTTGTCGTGGGCACACGCCGCTGGCGGGGCGCTGATCGGGATGGCCGTCTGGCTGGTGCTGCGGCCCGCGGCCCCGGCAGCGAGCGCGAATGCGGTAGCGCCGGGGCCGGGCCGGCCCTGAAGGCGGGAGGCACGGCCATCCCGCTCATCTAGCCCATCTTGCGCTATCCGTGCTACCCGCGCTTAGCGGAAACGATAGGTCACGGCGCCCATGGTGGTCCATTGCTGGCGCCGCTCGGTGATCGGGCTGCTGGCCGCATCGCCCTGCAGCCGGGCAAAGGTCACGGAGGCTAGCGCGGACCAGTTGCGCGAAATTTCGTAGGTAACGATGCCATTCGCATGCCACTCGCGCAGGCCGGCACCCACGGCATGCGTCTGCAGGCCGGACCGCGCGCTCTGCTCGGCCGTGACGCCAAAGAACGTCTGCATGTACTTGCCGTTGGTCCAGGTCACCCCTGGCCCCAATGTGAATAGCCACTTACCCGCTGGCAGGCTGAACAGCACATCGCCATTCGCAATCAGGCCCTGGCCCTGGCCAGCGATATCCTGCGCCACATCCGCCGAGAACGTCACGAACGACACCTGCGCCTGCGCGAATGCGCGCGCCCGCATGGTCATGTTGACGTCGCCCAGGCCCCTGAGCCGGCTGTCATTCTTGCTTTTGCGCCAGGTCGGGTCGAACTGGAAGTCGGCGCCGATCTGCCAGATATCGTTGTTGAGCGCGTAGACCCCGAGCAGGTCGAAGCCGCGCGAGAAGAAGCGGCCGCCGTAGTCGATGTCCTGATAGATGATCGGATAAACAAGCGTGCTGCGGGAGCCGGGGAAATCCGGCGCGGCGTACACGCCAGGGCCGGCCGAGATCTTCCAGTTACTGGCGGGCGCGGTGGTGGCCGGCACGTCAGGCGCTGCCCAGGCGGCCGTGGCGCCCAGGGTAAGGGCTAGAGCCAGAAGTGCGCGGCGGGGCGCGAAGG